>JBFIJS010000374.1:0-4988 GCA_041600595.1 Saprospiraceae bacterium
ACGTCCCTGTACGTACTGGGTGAGGATCCAAATATTTCGGATAAAGACAAAGAGCGGTTGCCTTTCAGGTTTACCGATATTTACGGAAAATTCTCTTTCCAGACAAGCAACGGCAGCAAGCTGAATCTGTTTGGATTTAGTTTTAATGACCGGGTGGACTATGTAGGGGTTTCCAGTCTTGAGTGGACGACTTTTGGAGGTGGCTCCAATTTTACCCTGATTCCTCCCAGTTCCAACCTTGTAATTGGTGGTACCATTGCCTATTCCAAATACGATATTGAGCAACAGGAGGCTGCCGGCGATCCGCGTTCCAGCAGCATCTCCAGCTATAATGTTGCCTTGGATTTCACCTATTTTGGTTTGAAAAACGAAATCAAATACGGATTTGACATCAGTGGTTTGGATACGGAATTTTCGTTTAAGAATTTCATTGGTAATACGATCGAGCAAAGTAACAACACGCCGGAAGTTGCCGGATTCATTAAAGTGAAGCAAATCATTGGGAACTGGATTCTCGAACCAAGCCTGCGTTTGCAATCCTATCCATCTCAATCACAAACCCTGCTGGAACCTCGATTTGGGGCAAAATATAATGCAACCGAATTTCTCCGATTCAAACTGGCGGGTGGTCTGTATTCCCAAAACCTGATTGGCTCTGTCAATGAACAGGATGTCGTGAATCTGTTTGTCGGGTTTTTGACCGGGCCGGATGGGCAAGTATTCAACCCCGATGGCAGTGCTGCTGATCATCGCCTGCAAAAGGCAGCTCATGGGGTTGCGGGATTTGAAGTGGATTTAACAAAAAACCTTGAGTTAAATATCGAAGGGTACTACAAGGAGTACCGGCAGTTGATCCAGATCAACCGTAATAAACTGGACCCGAGGGATCCAAACTTTGTCACAGAAACAGGTGATGCCTACGGCGGGGATTTTTCGCTGCGCTACGAAAACAAAGATTTTTTCCTTTGGGCAACGTATTCTCTGGCTTATGTAAAAAGAGATGACGGAGAACAGGTGTACCCAACCATTTTTGATCGGCGCCACAACATGAACCTTCTGGGTACCTACAAGTTTGGCAAGCGCTGGGAAGCAGCTGCCCGGTGGAATATGGGAACCGGGTTTCCCTTCAGCCTGACCCAGGGGTTTTTCAATGAAACCTTATTTAATGGCGGCCTCGATACCGATCCGGTCACCGGAAACGGAAACCTGGGAACCATTCTCGACGAAAAACGGAATCGCGGTCGATTGCCAGCCTACCACCGATTGGATGTTTCTCTGAAGAAAACCTTTCAAATCTCGAAGCATTCAGAATTAGAATTGGTGGCAAGCGCCACTAATGCCTACGACCGGGCCAATATCTTTTATTTTGACCGGATCAGAAACCAACGGGTAAACCAGCTGCCTATCATGCCCAGTTTAGGGGCTACGATGACATTTTAAAGAAAAAATCAAAGCCCGGGCGGTCGTTCCGGGCTTTGGTTTTTGTAGCTTTTCTTACTTTCGCCGCTGTTATCCGTTTGCAGAAGGCCAGTGCCTTTCTCCTTTATTTTAAAACCATCAAAACAGAGTCAATGAATCTTCACGAATACCAAGGAAAAGAGTTATTAAAAGGTTATGGAGTGCCCATACAGGAAGGTATTGTGGCAACAACGTTGGACGAAGCCGTCGCCGCATGGCACAAAATCCGGGAACAAACCGGTACCGAATTCGCCGTTGTAAAAGCACAAATCCATGCCGGTGGACGCGGCAAGGGTGGCGGGGTCAAAGTCGTCAAAAACCTCGAAGGGCTGAAGGAACACGCCGGTAATATTTTAGGGATGATGCTGAAAACGCCCCAAACTCCGGGTGGCATGAATGGCCCGGGAAAGCTGGTCCGGAAAGTTTTGATTGCCGAAGACAGTTACCGGCCCGATTTCGACGCCTGTAAAGAGTATTATGTTTCTATCCTCATGGATCGCGGCCTCAAGCGGAACGTCATCATTTATTCAACTGAGGGCGGAATGGACATTGAAAAGGTGGCTGAAGAAACGCCGCACCTGGTTCATAAAGAATACATTGATCCCGAGCTCGGCCTGTTGGCCTTCCAGACCCGAAAAGTAGCTTTCAACCTCGGTCTGAGCGGTGCTGCTTTCAAAAACATGGTCAAGTTTATCCAGAACCTTTATAAAGCTTTCTTGGGTTCGGATGCCTCATTGTTTGAAATCAACCCATGTCTCAAAACTCCAGACGATCGCATTGTTGCTGTTGATTGTAAAGTGTCATTGGACGATAACGCATTGTACCGCCACAAAGAGTTAGCGGAAATGCGGGATACCGACGAAGAAGATCCAACCGAAGTGGAAGCTAAAAGTTTTGACCTCAACTACGTTAAGCTGGACGGCAACGTTGGATGTATGGTCAACGGTGCCGGTCTGGCAATGGCTACCATGGATATCATCAAGCTATCCGGTGGAGAACCAGCCAACTTCCTCGATGTCGGAGGTACTGCCGATGCCAAGCGGGTCGAGCAAGCTTTTCGTATCATCCTGCGGGATCCCGCCGTCAAAGCAATTCTGATCAATATTTTTGGTGGAATTGTCCGGTGCGACAGGGTAGCGCAAGGTGTGGTTGACGCTTACAAAAACATGGGTAACATCTCGGTTCCGATCATTGTCCGTTTACAGGGAACCAATGCCGACATTGCGAAGAAAATCATTGATGAGTCGGGGCTGGAAGTTCATTCAGCCATTTTATTGCAGGAAGCGGCCGACAAGGTAAAAGCTGTTTTGGCTTAGAAGAAACATCATAAACCTTTTTATGAGGATATGTTTTTTGCTTGTTTCCCGGGGGTATTTGAAATAATTCCCTGGGAAACGAGCGAAGAACTCGGATTTAAATTGGTACACATCAACTCTGGGATAAGTTAAATTTACCGATTGGAAAGACTATTTAAAATAGGTCCTTTTTTCGGAAGCGTTTAAAAGTAGGAAAGGAAAAACAAGATCACCAGTACCACTATTGCGACGATCACAATGGTATTGAAAGGGCTCCACTGATCCCGGTATTCGTTGAACAACAATTCCACACAATCCAGCCACGCCAATCCCCGCACGGTTCCTTCGTATCCCATCATAAAATACTTTTTTTTGCCCTTACGGCTTTGGTCGCCGTGTTTTCGGAGAATAAAAAATTGCGGGTTCAGAAATGCCAGTTCGTATAATTCGCTGCGATTGGGATCCCCGCCTTTTCCCCCACCTCCCTGTTCGATGATCATTTTGTTGGTCTGGTCCAGCAAGCGCCACCTTCCCCGACTGACATTCCCATCAACCGATTGCAGATACTCTCCACCTTCATTGAAAAAATGTAACACGACTTCCTGAAAGCCCGGATCGTCCCGGATTTCCTGCCAGGGTTTACCACCTTCGACAATGTAGAATTTCGTTTCCCGCAAATCTTCACTCAGATGCCGGATACTGGGCAACATTTCATCCAGGTATTCGTCAAGAGACTGCCGTTCCGGCAAATTTATCTCAAACGTTTCGTCGATGTTCTGCAAAGGATTATCCATGCGGCATTGCTTAAAGCTTGATTATTTTCGGCAAATATAACGTTGGAAGTCGATCGATTAAAAAAATGTGTGAAATTCAAAGCATAAAGCCCCGATTTGATCCTTTTGCGGGGCCAATCTTTCCATTAACGGACTTTGTTGGGGGATGCGGGAAAGTTTTACGCCCGGCTTACATAAATAAGTAATAGCTACTCTAATTTTGCGGCATGAAAAAAGTAAATCCAATCGATCGCACAAATTCAGAAGCATATTTCCAACAAGCCAAAAAATACTTTCCCGGTGGAGTTAACTCTCCGGTGAGGGCGTTCAAGTCCGTAGATGGCCCGCCTGTTTTTTTTAATAAGGGGCGTGGTAGTCACGTCTGGGATGTAGATGGCAATGAGTACATTGATTTTTGTTGCTCTTGGGGGCCCCTGATTTTAGGACATGCCCATCCAAAAGTTAATGAAGCCATTTTCGAGACGGTCAGCAATGGTTCTACCTTCGGCGTACCCACGCTGCAAGAAAATAAAATAGCCGAACTGGTTCTGCAAAACAACAGATATATTGAAAAAATCCGCTTCGTCAGCAGTGGAACGGAGGCGGTAATGTCGGCCATACGCCTGGCCAGGGGCTACACCGGAAAAAATAAGATTGTCAAATTCGAAGGTTGCTACCACGGCCATGTTGACTCACTGATGGTCAAAGCCGGCTCCGGACTGGCTACGCTGGGCGTCAGTACTTCTGCGGGTATACCGGAGGGTTTTATCAATGAAACGCTGGTCGTTCCCCTGAACGATCCGGAGCTGATGGAGCAAACCTTAAAAGAACATGATGATATCGCCTGTGTCATTATTGAGCCGGTCCCTGCCAACAACGGACTGCTGTTACAACAGGAAGCGACCCTGAGATTTTTACGGGATATCTGCACCAAATACGGTGTGTTACTCATATTTGACGAAGTTATATCCGGATTCAGAGTGGGTTTTGAGGGAGCTGCCGGCCGTTTTGATATTCAGCCCGACATTATTACTTACGGCAAAATCATTGGTGGCGGCATGCCGGTCGGAGCGTATGGCGCATCGAGCGCGCTGATGTCATGTATTGCCCCCGACGGACCTGTTTATCAGGCTGGAACGCTTTCCGGAAACCCGGTTGCCATGGCAGCGGGCAGAGCTACACTCGCTGAATGTCTCAAAGAGAACTTTTATGAGACCCTGGAAGCAAAGACAAAATGGTTTACCCAGATGATTGGTAGTCACTGTCAATCAAAAGGTTATGAGGTTTCGTTCCCGACGGTTGCCTCCATTTTCTGGATTGCATTTTCCAACAAACCCGTTCGTTCTGCCGATCAGATTGCTGGGGAAAGCCAAAACCACTTCAAGGTATTGCACCGTGAATTGTTGAACCGGGGCGTATATGTCGGTCCGTCGAGTTACGAAGTTGGGTTCATCTCAGCGGC
>JBFIJS010000375.1:0-4981 GCA_041600595.1 Saprospiraceae bacterium
AGCAGATCATCGATTTCTTTGGAGAGCATTGATTAATGGTGAATGGTGAATGGTGAATGTATGGCAGGCTTTGAAAATCTTGGGTGATTATTACATTTGCATCCATATTTTCTTTGATCCTGTGCGTTTGGAGAACTGTGCGACCCAGGCCTGGAATTCCGGCCCGGTCTTTCTCATTCACCATTCACCTCTAACCATTCACCAACATGACGATCATTGACGGAAACGACCTCTCCCAAAAAATCAAATCTGAAATCGCCATCGAAGTTGAGCAGCTCAAAAAAGCGGGTAAGAAAACCCCTCACCTGGCGGCTGTTTTGGTCGGTGAAAATCCTGCCAGTAAAGTTTACGTGAGAAACAAAGTGCGCTCCTGTGAGCAAGTCGGCTTCAAATCGACCCTGGTGCAGAAAAGTGCTGATATCTCCGAAGAAGAACTACTCGAAACGGTTCATTACCTCAATAATAACGACGACATCGACGGCTTCATCGTTCAGTTGCCACTTCCCAAACACATCAATGAGGAAAAAGTCACCCTGGCCATCGACCCGAAAAAAGATGTGGATGGTTTTCACCCGGTCAATTTTGGCCGTATGGCTCTGGGCATGCCTTGTTATTTACCCGCCACGCCATTTGGTATTATCACCATGCTGGAACGTTACAACATCGAAACCTCCGGAAAACATGCCGTGGTGATTGGTCGGAGCAGCATTGTCGGCACCCCCATGAGCATTTTGTTATCGAGAAAGGCTAAAGTGGGAAACTGTACGGTCACGATTACCCATAGCCGCACCAAAAACCTTTCCGGTATCCTCCGTCAGGCCGACATCATTGTGGCGGCCATAGGAATCCCCAACTTTGTAAAAGCAGACATGGTGCAGAAAGGGGCTGTCATCATCGATGTGGGCATCAACCGGGTGGATGACGAAACGGCCAAAAGAGGCTATCGCCTGGTTGGGGATGTTGACTACGAAGGAGTGGCACCACTGGCCAGTTACATCACACCGGTGCCGGGCGGGGTTGGTCCGATGACCGTAACTTCCCTCATGCTCAATACGTTGAAGGCCAGTAGAAAAGAGATTTATGGAGAATAAGCGCTGCTTCGTCTGAATTTTTCTCCTAAACTTAGTTTTGTAAAATCAAAATTCCCTACTTTGGGGTTTGTGTTGGAGATAGGGAGCCGAAGGAGGCTCAATAGACCAATGCAAAATATTCAAAACTCAACAACAACTATCATATATGTCTGATATCGCACCTCCAAGATTTGAAAAGAAATCATTCTGGCAACGGCCGGAAGGCGTCGTGGGAGCCATCTTTTTAGTGGCTATTTTAGGTGGCGCAGGTTATTTACTTTTCACCCTCCTGCCAGCTATTATTGCCGGTACCATCGGTTTGATCAAGTTGATCGCCTTGCTCTCCGTGCTGGCTGTTTTGGTTTACGTTATTCTCGATCCGAAAATGAGAAATCTGGTGTGGTACATGTACAAAAGCGTTATGCGTTCGATCACCGGGATGTTCGTCAAAATTGATCCCATCGGCATTCTGAAAAGTTATGTGGAAGACCTGGAAAGCAACCTCGGAAAAATGGGGAAGCAGATCGGGCTGCTGAAAGGCCAAATGCGCAAGATGACCACCTTGATGGAGGAAAACGAAAGAGAAATTGAAAACAACCTCAAATTGGCGAGTGTCGCCAAAAAGCAAAACAACGAGAATCAGGTCATCCTCGCTACCCGGAAAGCTGCCCGGATGAAGGAAACGAATGCCAAATACGCCCAGCTGAATACCAAAATGCAGGTACTCTACCGCATTCTGGATAAAATGTACAAGAATTCCGAGATCCTGCTGGAAGACACCAAAGACCAGGTAAAGATGAAAGAACAGGAGCGCAAAATCATCCGCACCTCTCATTCTGCTATGAAATCAGCAATGAGTGTGATCTCCGGTGATCCGGATAAAAGGGCCATGTTCGATATGGCACTTGAGAACATTGCCGATGATGTCGCCAACAAAGTTGGTGAAATGGAACGTTTTATGGAAATGTCGGCCAATGTTATGGACTCCATTGACCTGCAAAACGGCGTTTTCCAGGAAGAAGGCATGCAGATGCTGGAAAAATGGGAAAATGAAAGTACCCTCATGTTGCTGTCACCTGGTTCCAGCTCTTCCGACTCTCTCGACCTCAATCAATCCACGGCACGTCCTGAAAAACAGACCAGAAGTGGCAGTGGTGGCGGTTCTTACGATAATTTATTCAATTGAATCAATCGGACGATTGATAAAAAAGGGGGTACTCTCAGGGGTGCCCCCTTTTTTTGTGCCGGCCCTGCCTGAAACAGCCAGGAAAAAAGGCCATCGACGCCAGATCGATAAAAAAGGAGAATCGAAATAAGGCCCCAAAACAAACCTGCCGCCTTTCATCTGTAAAAAGGCGTTCTGACACAGCGATAAAATCACGGCTGCATGCCTGATCTCTAAGGGTTCTTTCATAGTTTTACCCCCAAGCTAATTTTATCAAACAACTAGGTGCAAATGCAAACTGAAGTAGAAATATTGAGAGCCATGGCCAAAGGTGACAAAGATGCGTTCACCGCTCTTTTTGAGAAGTATGGTTCCACAGTTTACGGCCTGGCGCTGCGGGTTACAGAGTCCCGGGAAAAAGCCAGCAATGTCACAAAAGAAGTTTTTCAGAAGTTATGGCATAATGCCGCTTCTTTTGATTCGTTTCAACACGACCCTTTTTACTGGGTGATGGATCTGGCCAAGGAAACAGCCCTGGCTAACGAATCGCGCAGCGAACAATTTGACTTTTTTGCCTTTCAGGAATCAAACTCTGCCGGGTTCGACCTGAAAGAATTGCTTTCCAAAATAGACCCAAAACATCGACAGGTTTTGGAACTTTCCTATTTCCGGAATTTATCGGAAGAAGAAATTGAGAGAGAAATGAATATCCCCGTGGGGACCGTTGCCACCCGGTTGCGCATTGCGATCAAATCTTTGCGGGAGGTAGTCGGCTAAGGGACTTTTCCATTTGCCTAAAAATTTATCATCAGATCAACAGTAAATTATGAGAGTGCAGGCTTTTATTACATCAGGCGTTTTAGAGAAATATGTATTGGGCATGGCCACCGGGGAGGAAAAGACCAATGTGCTGGAAATGGCTTCCCAACACCTCGAAATAAAAGAAGAGCTGGCCGCCATTCGTAAAACCATGCGTGGCTACATCATTTCCCACCGGGTAGCTCCACCAGCGGATTTATTCGAAAAGGTGAAATCTGTCACCAATAAGCAGTCGGCATCGGTTTCCCGTACTGATGCGGCAACTCGTTCGGCTTCTCCCACAGTTACAACTGTCAAACGCGACCATGCCAGGAGAGGCAGTAATCAATTGATGCCCATCGGGCTGGGCCTGCTCAGCATTGCGCTGATAGCGGTGAGCTTTACAGCCTATTCCTTTTTTAACGATCTGAAAATGGTAAAGCAGGAAGTAGTTGATGCTCAGGAAGTTGTGGAAGGCCTGAAGAAAGAATTGGCCACAGAGCAGACAAATACCCGGGAGGTGCAAGCCAAACTGGATTTTTACCTCGACCCGGATAATCAGATTTTAACATTGAAGGGAACCAATCGTGCGCCGCAGGCGAAAGCGGTCATCTTTTGGAACGATAAAAGCAAAACGTGTGCATTGGAAAAAGCCAGCCTTCCCAAACTGGACGACGGCAACGTGGCGGTTGTGTGGTCAAACAAACCCTACGAGCGAAACAGTATAAAATTAGGTGTGCTGACTCCCAATGCTGCGACAGAAAGAATTCCGCTGACCTACATCGAAAACCCGTCACTCCTGTACGTGACCGAGGAAAACTCGGCAGATGTTGATCGCCCCAACCGGAGTAAAATACTGATGACCGGGGGTTAAAATCCTGCGGTGAGTACATCGAAGCGAGTTCGGGAGTTGTTGCTTAAAAGGACCCTCATTTGCTTTGTATTTGGAAGACATTTATTTGCAATAAAACAAATACAGCGTGTAAAGAAAATGATAAAATATGGGGCAGGAAAAGCTTGTCTGTTTACTATGTCTTCGTAGCCTGTTCCGAATTAACTTCGGGATGCCTCTTAAAAATCCATTGGTCCGGGCAGCTGAAAATTTAATAGCCCGGTTGTGATGCCGACCTGCTTTTCCGGTTCATTTTCACCAGAAATTTTGATACAAAAACTTAAAAAGATGAAACATCTTATCGCACCTTCTGTGCTGGCGGCAGATTTTACCAACCTGCAAAAAGATTTTGATTTAGTGAATAACAGTGAGGCCGATTGGTTCCATGTGGACGTGATGGACGGCCGTTTTGTACCGAACATATCGTTTGGTCAGTTTATCATCAAGTTCATGAAACAAATGGCCCGGAAACCTCTGGATGTTCACCTGATGATCGTTGAGCCGGAAAAGTACATCGAGGAGTTTAGGGAAGCCGGAGCGGATGTGATCACGGTCCATTATGAAGCCTGTCCGCATTTGCACCGAACCCTGCAACAGATTAAGGCAACGGGGGCAAAAGCAGGTGTTGCCCTGAACCCCCACACGCCGGTTCAGGTGCTGGAGGATGTATTGGAAAACATCGATGTCGTTCTGCTGATGTCGGTCAATCCCGGTTTTGGCGGACAGAAGTTTATTTACCAGACGATCCCTAAAGTACAAAAATTGAAAAATATGATGATCGAGCGGAATGTGCACGCCCTCATCGAAATTGACGGAGGGGTTGGTCTGCAAAATGCAGAAAAACTGCTGCAGGCCGGGGCGGAGGTACTGGTTGCAGGCAGCAGTGTCTTCAAATCGGATAACCCGTCCGGGACGATATCCCAACTTAAGGCCATTGGCAAAGTGGAGCGTTTCGTCTGATGGATTGTTAAGGTTTGGAAAACCCTCAGCGACGGTCCGGGTACTGCCGTTATCAGGTATGATTCGCAGAAAGACACCTTATAGGTTTTTGATCCC
>JBFIJS010000376.1:0-4981 GCA_041600595.1 Saprospiraceae bacterium
AGCCGCTCAGTCTCCTCATCCAGCGATTCCACCAGCTGATAGCGAAGGTTGGGTGAAAGGTCGCCACTGATCAGCCAGGGGATACGCGACAAAACGAGCAGATTGTCATAGGTAACATCCACCCCTGCCGGCGACAGTGCGGCTCCTATGGCCAGCGTCATTTCCCAGGATGGTTTTTGGTATAAAGCAATGGCGGCCAGCCATTTATACAAATTCGGGTAACCCTTCAGATAGGCCTGGTGGTCGGCAGCCGTTCGCCAGGACAGGTAGTTGACATCCGTTTCCCGGCGCTTTTCCAGCAACTTGTTGCACCAGGTTTTGTAAGGAGGCCGCTCTTCGTCCTCCACCTCGTGTTCGAGGTACCGGACAAAATCGGTCAGGCCCTCAGTATCCATTGGAAAAATGGCAAACCGATCGTGCAACCCACCTTCCCGGTAGGTCCACGATACAACGGGCATCGGCGTCAGCAGAAACCGGTGGTTCCAATGTCCGAACAGTTGATCCGCATCGAGCCGGAGCCGGGGCCGCTGACGCTCGAATTGGGGGGTAGTCTCAATTAACCCGTGCCCATCGCTCAAAACGACCAATTTGTGAAAACCGTACAGTCGTTGCAACTGGCCCGGGGAAATCCCATCGGGGAATTGAGCGTTCCAAAACCGGTGCAGGGATTTATGAAAAAAGAACATTTCTCCCAGAACCTCCCGGTGCCGGAGAAAATCGACCAACCATTGGAAAAGATTTTTCTGGTGGCTGTCCGGGTGCTGCTCTTCAACCAGGAACAAAAATTCAGTGGGGACTGCATCCGCCCGGGTCAACAATTGCGGGAACCCACCCCCGGCGATGGTTTTTTTCACCGAAGTCGAGACGTCCATTTCCCTCCGCAAACCCTCCTGCCTTTGTCGCATCACATCCGCCAGGCGATACAAATCTTTCTCTACCTGAATCAGATTGCCGTGGCTGCGAAATGGGATGGTGTAAGGTGCCTGATCCCGGGATTTGAAGCGCAGTGCGGCAGATTCCAGGTCGGGATCGTTATCGTCGGCGGGGGGAGGCGGTACCGGGCGCACCGCCCATT
This sequence comes from Saprospiraceae bacterium, assembly GCA_041600595.1. Taxonomy (GTDB): domain Bacteria; phylum Bacteroidota; class Bacteroidia; order Chitinophagales; family Saprospiraceae; genus UBA6168. Next base: position 1,076 of record JBFIJS010000376.1, read on the forward strand.
TCACCCAAAACCAGATAATGGGCAAGCCAATCAAGCCCATGAGTATCCACATGGCGTAGGAGAAATTGACGATGGCGGCAATGGTATCCCGTTGCAATGTTTTCGCGGCGAGGTAAGCCTTTTCGCCACCTATTTTCAGGGTTAAAAACGTATCGACCTGACAATATCCCGCTGCCCCTTCCCGTGCGACACTCAGACGGATCTGGTAGCGGCCATCTTTTTCGTATACGTGCTGAAAGGCAAAGTCTTCCTTGACCTCTCTGGCTTTTCCCTCGGGGTTGTCCCCCATGTCCCAACTGATTTTCAATCCTTTTTTTTCCGGGGTAAAAACTTTAAAATCAAGGAGTTGGCCAATCTGACCCTCGGCCAGGGCTGCTACGGAATCGATTCGGGGAGGGTCATTACAGAGGATGGTGAATTGTCCCTCAAAGATGGCGGTGTCTCCCTTTTCGGGGTGAATGCTGGTCAGTCTGACCCTTTTGAAGGGGGATTTGCCCATGTCCCGGACCGGATAAGTCAAATGGAAAGAATCCGTGGTGGCAAACTCCGGTTCACCGTATGGCCCCTCCGTTTGTGAAGCTTCGTCATTAAAAATTTCCCAGCGAAAAGTGCACAGTGAGTCGTGATTTTCGGACAGGTTTTCAAAACGAATATTACTCCCCATCCTGACCTGATCGGGATTCCGGAAAGATGCCTTCAATTGCGGTGAATCTACCTTTTGGTTGAGCAGATAAACTGTCCAGGCCAGCCCGGCCAGTGCCAATGCCGCCAGTAACCAACGCAACCACCCCTTGTTTTTCTCCATAAAACCGGGTGCAACATTCGCAGCGGGCATCTCCCAGGGCTGCATCACCTGGGCCCAGTACTGATCGAACAGGTCGTAAAACTTCGCCTGTTCGGCCTTGCCCTGGGCGATGATCGGGCAGAGCAGGAATTTCATTTTTTTGGGGTCGTGCAGGTTGGTTTTTGCAAAATGTTCCGTTACCCGCAATGCCCGCAATCGCTCAGCTGGGCTTACCTCAAACCCGGCAACATCCAGCCGGTCGAGGAAGGAGTCAAGAGGAAAAGATATGTTGTTGGAAGGTTGGATGGATGAATAGTTTGCTTCGAAAATTATTTAAACAAGGATTTAACGGCCTCCAGGTCTTCCCTTGTTTTTACCAGCAACGACAGATTATCCAAAAGCTGTTGCCGTTGCCTGGCTTCGTTGACCTCCATAAACTGCTGTACTTCCAGCACCCGCAGCCAGGCGATCAGTTCGGCAGTAGCCGGCGGTTTACGGACCGCTTTTTTTCGAACTTCGTTAAACTTGCCGAGCAGCTCCTGCAAAGCCTTTTCCGTAAATTTGGTACTGCCACCCAATTGAGTTTTTACAATCTCTTTCAACAATTCATCGCTGGGAAACGGTATATGGTAAAAGACGCAACGTCGCAGGAATGCGTCGGGCAGGTTTTTCTCCGAGTTACTGGTCATGATGACGACGATTTTCCGGTTGGGATCATTCTCGATGAGGTAGTTGTCCTGCTCCTTCATCCGGAAGCGGTAATTTTCTATTTCATCCAGAATATCGTTGGTAAAATCGCGGGGAGCTTTATCGATTTCATCGACCAACACCACCGAGCTCTGCGGCTTTTCGGGCAGAGGTGTGCTGAACTTAGTGCCATCCACCTTGCCCTTTTCATTGGTAAAGGCGATGGCCTTGCCCAGGGCCTGCAGCTCGATAAAACCAGCCGTATTGTTGATATCCGCCGCTCCCTGGTGCTTGATATTGGCCGCCTGGAAATGCGACAAAGCATCGTAGGTGTAGAAAAGGTCGCGGGCCGTGCTGGTTGTTTTTGTATTGAAAACCAATGGTTTATCCGCAAAATCTGAATCCTTCATTTCGGACAGGTCAAGGGATACTTTCTGGGCCAGCTTGGTTTTCCCGGTGCCCGGTTCGCCCGTCAGCAAAAGGGGCTGTTCGAGGGCGATGGCCACTTCCACGGCGTTTTTCAACGCCTCGTGCATGATGTACTGCTGGGGCCGGAAGGGCTGTGCGATGCGGGGGTGCAATTGTATTTTCATAAACAAAAAGGAAGTAAGAAGGGACAGAGCACACGAGGCGGGTTATGGTCATGATCTCAGGCAATCGGTCTCTTTCCCATTGGTTTCAAAAAAACTGTTCGTTGTATTCGTCGATGATTTTTCGCAATACTTTTTCTACATCGTCCATGTAAAACTCACGCCCCCCGGCAAAATGCTGGTTGCGCAGATCGACCAATTCACGCGACGATGTACGGAGGAAACTGTACCGGTTGAACCACGAGGCAACATCCCGCATGGAAACCATTTCGAGTTCCGGCAACCCCACCACATATTGACTCTGGGAAATGACTTCCTCCACTTCCTGCTCCACCGGCGAATGTTCGTCCTCATAAATGACGGCAAAAAAGAACAGGAAATTCGGGCTGTCAGCAGGCAGGGCTACTTCGCAAAAATGGTTGATGAACCATCGGGTGACCTCCGGAGTAATGGCCTTATCCCAGTCCCACTCACTGATCCGGATAAATATACAGACGTGGTCGAAAGCACCGAGTCCTTGCAACGGGGCACTGTTTTCGTACAACCAGGCCAGGTTTTTTTCCAGAACAGGCTCTTGCTGATTGACATCCACTCCGAACCGGCGCAATAATTCTTTTAAGATTTCCACTTTGAATACATCCAGGTTCTGGCTGTAAACAATGGGCATATCCACGGCCACTACCTTACAATTGCCAGTACCCTGAGGATTGCTCAGCCCTCCCTGCAAATCGAAGGTGAACCGGTTGAAAAGGCTCTGGTGCTGCTCCAGGTAATAGCCGTACATGTAAAAATACCGGGCTTTGTCGTGGGGTTGTTTGATTAAAACCTCCTTAAAACGGTCGTTTTGCTGGTGCCGGTTGCAGGTGTAGGCGTGGGAAGGATTCAGGCTTTGGCCCGATTTATCTTTCAGGTCGGAGGATTGAATGTTGTCGATGAGGTGGAGCATGGCCATTTGCAGGTTGTTGCGGACCAGCTCCGAATTTTCAAATGAAACCCTGCCACCCAGGCGTTCGGTTTCGTTGGTATTATACCTCGACTCCTGTAGAATGACTTCGTTGTAAGTATCGCAGGTAGAAGTTAAAATGGTCTTGAGCCGTTCAAACAGAAGCGGTAGTTCAGCGACCAGATTTTTAAGTTCTACTTTTAATTCTTCCACAGCAGTTAATGATAATTCTTCCGGAAAAATAATGTGTTAGAAACCTCTTTGTGTGTACTCGTGCCAGCAGTGGGCAAGCAGACATTTCAGTGCCTTGCCTCTTTTCACAAAAGCCCCTGGCAAATTTCAGGATGCACCTCCGGAGTTATTGCGGAAACTTAACGCTCCGGCTCTCTGCCGGCAAGAAAAGTCAAAGATTTTCAAAGTTCAACGCAAAAAGTTTTCCCAAAGTAAGAATAATTCATTGCCGCAGCAAAAGACAGATGCCAGGTTCGCTTACGAAAACAATTATCTCAGCCCTGATTGTTCAAAATCAGCTCCGCTAAATCGTAAACCATCACTGATTCATGTTTTTCCCTGGCCTTCACCCCGTCCGACATCATCGTCATGCAAAAGGGACAATTGACGGCAACGATTTCAGCGCCGGTCTCCAGCGCCTCATCGGCCCGCTCGGTATTGATGCGTTTGTCGCCGGGCTCGTCTTCTTTCCACATCTGGGCACCACCGGCACCACAGCACAGTCCGTTGGTCCGGCAGCGTTTCATTTCTACCAGGTCGGCGTCGAGTGCGGAAAGGACAGACCGGGGCGCTTCGTAAACACCATTGGCCCGGCCGAGGTAGCAAGAGTCGTGGTAAGTAATTTTTTTTCCTTTAAACTGCCCGCCCTCTACTTTCAGCCGGCCATCAGC
>JBFIJS010000377.1:0-4979 GCA_041600595.1 Saprospiraceae bacterium
GCCTCTCCAGAACTTAACAGCCCTGGGGTAGAAGGGGGGGGAACATAAAAAGCCCTCTGTCAATAATAGCAGACAGAGGGCTTTTTCAGATAAGTTGCTCCGAAAAAATCAATGAGCAACGTTTTCAATATTGGCTAACTGCTCGTCAATGAGTTTAGCCAGGTTCGCCTGGGTTGTGACCCCTACGTGGCGTTTTACTTCTTCTCCGTTGGCAAGGATGACAATCGTAGGAATACTGCGAACCCCGAATTTCATGGCGATTTCGGGATTATGGTCAACATTTACCTTTCCTACGATCGCTTTTCCATCGTATTCAGTAGACAATTTGTCGATGATGGGGCCGATCAGGCGGCAGGGACCGCACCATTCTGCCCAAAAATCCATGACGGTAACACCGCCTTTATCTACAATATCGGTTTGAAAGTTACTATCTGTGATTTCAAATGCCATTTTGCTACAATTTAATATTTAGTAAAAGATGATTTATACGGCTGGTTTAACAACCTCAATTGGTAAAAGTTGCAAAGTTAGAAAAAAGATTAGGAGTGTTTTTCTCTTTTGGGACAAATTCCGGGCTCCGTTTTAAATAGCGCAGGCGGCAAAATATTATTGTTATTGTGTTGTAAAAATGGGGTTGCATTGAAATTAATGAAGGTTTGCTTACAAATTAATTGTCGTTTGTTTGTTAACTTTCTATCTTGCGCCCTATTTCATTTTTGATAAAATATTAATGCTTAAACAATGGCGGAAAAACTAGATAGAACTGACCTGAAAATCCTTCAGATATTGCAGGAGAACTGCAAAATCACCAATCTGGACCTTTCTAAAAAAATCGGGCTTTCCCCTGCTCCAACCCTCGAGCGGGTAAAAAAATTGGAGCAATCGGGGTACATCGAAAGCTATCATGCACAAGTAAGCCCGCAAAGCATCGGCCTCAATGTGCAAACCTTCGTACAAGTTTCTTTGGCGTGGCAAAAAGAAAATGCGTTGAACAATTTCATGGAAAAACTAAAAGGTATCGATGAGATTGTTGAGTGTTACATCATCACTGGCGAAGCGGATTTCCTGATCAAAATTGTTTGCAAGGACATTCCCACCTATGAGCAGTTGTTGTTCAAAACACTTTCCCAGATCGAGGAAATTGAACGCTTAAAAACCTTGATGACACTTTCTACGGTGAAGAATTCCAAGGTACTTCCCTTCGAATACGAGTAATTAAGTATAAATAACACGATTGCAGGCGGTGAACCGATTCGATCGGCTCGCCGTCTGCTATTTTCAGCCCCCTGTTAATTTTGTCTGCTAAAAAAACTTTTCTCTGGCGGATCACCGGCGATCATTTGCCAGGGGATTCCTACCTGTTTGGAACCATGCATGTTCGGGATCACCGGGCATTTTCGGCGATTGATGTGGTCAGGGAAAAAATAGAAGCGACGGAGGCATTTGCCGCAGAATTTCATCTTGAACAAAAACCGACAGCGGCTCTAAAAAAAATGTCCATGCCGGCCGGAGTTACGCTGAAAGATTTTTTGCCGGAAAAAAAGTACCAGAAAACCCGGAAGGTCCTGTTGAAATCCACCGGACTGGACCTCAACTTTTTTGTGCATGCATCCCCGTTTTTGCTGACCGGGTTGATCAGTGCCCAATTGCTAGGTAAGGAAATGCCAAAACCACTCGATGAGCAGTTGTGGGCTTTTGCCAGTTCCAGGTCCAAGCGGTTATTAGGCATTGAAACCTTCGAAGAGCAGATGGACATTCTGGAAAAAATTCCGCTCGATGCCCAGGTGAAGATGCTGACCGGTCTCATTTCAAGGTTAAATAACTTTCGCCGTCACACCCTTCACATGGCCGATTTATACCAGAAAGGAGAATTGCAGCGGCTGTCCAAATCTGTTTTGAAAAATGCCAAAGGCTTCCGGAAGATCCTGCTTTACCATCGAAATGAGGTAATGGCCGACCGGATTTTTGAACTGATCCAAACGACCAGTCTTTTCACTGCCATTGGTGCAGGGCACCTGGGAGGAGGGAAGGGGGTCATCAGGTTGCTGAAGGCAAAAGGGGTCAGGTTGCGACCGGTGAGTTATTAGTCGGAAAATTGAAAGGTAAAACCGATGCCTAAATAGGAGCCACCATCGACCGTATAGCCCATCGAAGGTGCTACCCGCAGGCTCAGATCGTCGCTGACATCAAATGTTTTGAGGTGACAGTCCACAAAGGCTTCTGCCGTTTGGATCATATGCAGTGCCACGATACCGATATAGGATAATTGCCGGTTTTTGTCGAAACCGTCCCTGATGCGCCGCAGGTCATTGGCATTGACACGGGCAGCCGAAAACCGGTGTGGTTCTCCCGCCAACTCTGCGATATAGGCATCCCGGTAGGCTTTGTAGCCGGCGGTGTTGTAATCAATCGCCAGGATCAAACCAACATACCCACCATAGACAAAAGGAAGTTTCCACCATCTTTTATTGTAAATCTGTCCGCCTCCCGGGATAGCCAGCGAGAGGATCAGGGCCTTTTTGGGGTTGGGGTAATCTTCCTTTGTGAGAAATTTTCCCAGAAAGTTCCGGTCTTTTTTTGCAGAAGATGCAGAATCCGGCAGTGCGATGCTGGTTGGCGTCGAATCTCGTTGGACGGGCAGGTCTGCCTCTTGTGGAATGCTGTCTGTCACCTGGCCGGTGGTTTCACAAAGCCAAAATGAACATAAAAAAGCAAGGGTACAAATAAGACGTTCCATAGAAATCAAACGTTCGGCCTTCTTCATTCTGGGGTTGTTTTCTTTCTATTAACGTACCGGGCAGGTCAATCTGTTATTTTTCAATCAGATCAAGCAATCGGTTCAGGTCGTTGGTGGAAGTGAAAGGAATACTGATCATTCCGCTACCGTTGGGTTTTAGTTTCAGGGAAACTTTGGCACCGAGGAAATTCTTTAAATTGTTCTCCACGGATTGGTAGTCGTTTGGCAGAGGGGCTTCGGCTGCGGACTTTGGCCTGGGTTCGCGGTAGCTTTTTACCAACTGTTCGGTGGCGCGGACAGAGAGGTCTTTGGCCAGTATTTCCTTGAATATGATGTTCTGAATAGCTACATCTTCAACGTTGATGAGCGCCCGGGCGTGCCCCATGGAGATGGTGCCTTCCTTGAGGCTTTTCTGGATGTCGGGCGGCAACTTCAGCAGCCGCACTGACTTGGTGACGGTGCTGCGTTTTTTTCCTACTCTTTCGGAGAGATTTTCGTGGGTCAGGTTGCATTCTTCCAGCAGACGCTGGTAGGTTATGGCGACTTCAATGGCGTTGAGGTTTTCCCGCTGGATATTTTCCACCAGTGCCATTTCGATCATTTCCTGATCGTTGGCCAGGCGGATGTAGGCAGGTACTTCCTCCAACCCCGCCAGCTTGGAAGCCCGGAGACGCCGCTCTCCGGAAATCAACTGAAAGGCGTTGCTGTTCAGCCGCCGGACCGTGATCGGTTGGATGAGTCCGTGGACCTTCAGGGATTCAGACAGTTCCTGCAGGGCATCCTGGTCAAATTCTTTTCTTGGCTGGAACGGGTTCACTTCAATCTCGCCGATAGGAATCATGGCGACCGATCCCGATAGTTCTTTGACCGTTTCGACCGATGCTTCATTGCTGCCGCTGGCATCTATGTTGGACAACAAGGCCCGGACTCCTAAGCCCAATTGTTTTTTCTGTACTTTTTTAGCCATTTTCTTGAGTTTGATTGGTTGGGGGCTGACAACCGTTGGTGGTTACGGTCGTTGTATCAGGCAACGGCAATGGCGTCATTGTTACGCTGCAGGAATTCTTTCGCCAGATTCAAAAAATTTGTGGTTCCGGTACTGCCCGCATCATACATAACGACGGGCTGATGCATATTCGGTGCTTCGCTGACTTTTGAGTTTCGGTGGATGATGGTATTGAAAACTTTTTCTTTGTAGAAACCCCGGACTTCATTGACCACAATATTTGCCAGACGCAATCGCCGGTCGTACATAGACAGTAGAATGCCTTCCAACTCCAGGGTTTTGTTGAAGTTTTTGCGCACCGAGTTGATCGTGTTGATCAATTTACCCAAACCCTCCAGCGAAAAGTATTCACATTGGACAGGGATCAGGACGGTGTCGCAGGCTGATAAAGCATTCAGGGTGATGATGCCCAGCGAAGGGAGGCAGTCGATGATGATGTAGTCGTAGTCATCCTTTACCTGTGCCAGCACTTTTTTCATAACGTATTCCCTGTCCGGTTTGGACACCAACTCAATTTCGGCTCCGACCAGATCGATGTGGGAGGGCAGCAGATGCAGGTTGGGCGTTTCTGTTTCGTAGATTGCATCTTCCGTTGGGACTTCATTGACGAGGCAATCGTACAGGCTCTCCTGCATGTCTTCCTGGAAAATGCCGACACCGGAAGATGAGTTGGCCTGTGGGTCGGCGTCTACCAACAGCACTTTTTTCTCCAAAATGGCCAGACAGGCCGAGAGGTTGATGGCGGTGGTGGTTTTTCCCACTCCGCCTTTTTGGTTTGCTATAGCGATTATTTTTCCCATTGGTAGATATAATAAAAAGAAAAATGTGGGCCGTTGCTTTTTTGTCAGCCCGCCGTTTTGCTTTTACTTTATTTTCAAACGCCTTCGACCTTCTGGCCGATTGCCGGTAATATCAGTTGTTTTCCTCGTTTTTTAAAAGCAGCTTTGGCGGCATCGTGATCGATTTCGATGTAGCCGAATGTATCGAAGTGGCATCCGATAATGGTCTCACATTCAATGTACTCCGCCGCAATGGCTGCATCCTCGTACCCCATGGTGAAATTATCGCCAATGGGCAGGATCGCAAAATCCAGCTTTGGGCAAGTGATGGGGATCAGCTTCATATCCAGGGTAAGGGCAGTGTCTCCGGCAAAATAGAAACAGGTGTTGTCGTCCCAAATCACAAAGCCGCCGGGATTGCCGCCGTAGGTGCCATCGGGCAGTACACTGGAGTGCA
>JBFIJS010000378.1:0-4958 GCA_041600595.1 Saprospiraceae bacterium
AATGATAGAATGAGTGAATGATAGAATGAGTGAATAGTAGGTACAGCATAACTACTTACCACCTTTAAGCATTGAATATCAGGTGGTTAAAAAAATGCCGTTTTGATTGACATAATTTCATTTTTTTAATCAATTGAAAAACAATTGTTTGAGATAGCTGCAAATACATTGTGTTTCTAAAACATATCTAAAAAAAATCCAACGTACTGATTATCAATACCTTTTTTGGTAATAAGCAGTTACGTTGTAGCAAAATATTCTCTCATTCCCTCATTCTCTCATTCTCTCATTTTAAAAAAGAAAAACCGCCGCAAATGCCAGCACCGTCAGGATCATCCCATACATGAACACGGCATAGCAATAGCTCAGGTATTTGTATTTTTTGGCCAAAACAACCCCGAGGTAATACAAGTCCTTCGTCATGGAACTGTACAAAAAGTCCTGGTCTTTCAGCATTTCCATCATGCCCCAGTGGTAATCTTTGAAAGGCATTTCATAAAAATTTCCAAAAAACAACAGGTTGGCCGTGCGCTTCTCAATGTCGTCCCGGGTGAATTTACCTTCCGTAATTTTTGGCCGGGTAGATAGGGTCGCCAGCACAATGGCAGAAATACAAACCAAAAGCAGGAGGATGGTCGGGATGACCAAATGCCTGGAGTCTTCCAGCAGTGGCAACAACTGCGGCAAAGCAATCGAAATCACGATGGCGTTGATGCTCAGCATGATGTTGGCCTTGTTGTCGGCGATACTACTCAGGTTGATATGGGTGCGGTAGGTGGTGCGGTACATCGTTTCCACGCCGCGGCCGAGGTCGAACGTTTTGAGGTCTATCTCCGAGGGGTGCATGCCCGGTTTTACCCTTTTTCGTTTCTTCTTTTTCTTCTTTTTCTTTTCGGGCAATTTGCTTTTGTCCAGTTCCGACAGGGCTTCCACGGAATCTACTTTGGTGGGGTGGAGACGTTGGTGTTGCTTGCGCAATTGTTTGATGTGTTTGAGTTTTCTCTTGTTGTATAGTTCTGTCGCGGCATCTGTGAAATAATCATGGTTGCCCAAAAAGTCCAGCTCAAACTGCAACCACTCCTGTTCCGACATCAGGATGCTTCTTGTCATCAATAATTCCTGCCGTAGCCGCCCACATCTGTCCCAATAAATTTCTTTTCCCAGATGGCTCAGGTCGGCGTCGCACATAATTTCTTCCAGCAAGTCCTTAGGCTTGAAAGGCAGCTTGGTGGCCATGATACAGCGAGTAATCACGTCGAGGTCTTGCTCTGGCACCTGATGTTTAGATAGAAAATCCACGGCAAATTTGCAGCTGCGCTCTTCGTGCCCTTCGGCCCCTTGGCTATAGCCCATGTCGTGAAACCAGGCTGCCATAATCAATAATTCTAACTCCCTTTCGGAAACGCCGCATTCAATGCCGATCAGCTGCACTTCCCCAACCACGTTCTTGGTGTGTTGGATATCGTGAAACACATATTCAGCCCCGATATTTTTTTTGTAAAAATCGGTAACGTGTGCCTGGGCCAGTGCAATGATGTCGTTTTGATTTTTCGCCATATTATTCATTGGGTGCGGCGAAGTTATTGATTTAGGATGAATGGTTGGGATGGATACCGGGTTAAATGGTAGCTATGGTCTAAAAATCATCTTCTGATTATTTATTCGCAGGGCCAAAGCCAATCGTCCAGGTTGAAGGTTTTGGGTTTGTACGAATAATGCCACCATTCCGTCGATGTAGGCCGGAAGCCATGCGCCTCCATTGTCTTTAACAACAGCGCCCGGTTGTCGGCGATTTCGGCAGAATGGTCGCGGTAGTTGTGGTAGGCCTCTTTTCCAAAAAAATCAAAATCGGTTCCCATGTCCAGTTCGTTACCCAGACTGTCCACAATGGTCAGGTCAACGGCCATGCCCCGGTTGTGCATGGAGCCCTTGCGGGGATCGGCTACATAACGGGCGTCGGGCACTTTGTTCCAGAGTTTCCACTGGATGGGCCGGGGCCGGTAGCAGTCGTACATTTTCAAACCAAGTCCTTGTTTTTGTAAAAAACGGTGGGCATCCACCACGGCAATGGCAACATCCGGGCGCAGAAAGCAACGCCCGCAGTCGTACATTTTTTCGTCCACGAAATTGTTGTCGGTCGCATAGCGAAGGTCGAGGCGGATCGAAGGATCGAGGCGGTTCACTTCCTGCCACTGGGTAGTATCGTAATCCGGAGCAATGGGTTCTGGCTCAACGAGGGTGACTGCCTTGGTGGCCACGACAGTATCGGATGGCATCGCTTTCGGGGCTTCGGTCGCCGACTGGTCGGTGGCTTTGTTTTCGGTACATTGAAAAAATAAACAGCAGGTGAGGAGGAGTAAGATTCGCATATCGTTTTTTACAAATGTAGAAAATCATCTGAAGTATCGGGCAAAACGTAATAAAGCATGTTTATCAATGCGAAGCAGGATGCGATACTTTTTAATTTAACTTGCCCAAGTGCTTCTCAACGGAGGCGCACCCGAAGTGAATTCGGGGCAGGCTGTTGGGGGTCAATTGAAGCTGGAAATTCCCTGCGCCGCATTTCATAAACTAATTTAGATTACAGTGTATTAAACCACCTTTAAAGCGAACTTAACCAATGACTTTTCGAAAAAGGCTCTTAGCTTCTTGTACTCACCGCCGTGGATCCAGCCGTGGATCGTATGCGTGGTGGTTTGCAGAGAAAAGATGGTTTTGGGTTCCTCATATTCTGCCGATCCGGCAAAAAAACGGGCATATTTCAGCGCTATATTTTTCGACAGCAGCCAGTGGAAAAAAGAGCCTTCACGGGGCTGTACCCTTTCTTCCTGCAGGTCGACGCTTACCTCCAGCACTTCTTGCGGCCGGATGGGCATGATGTATGGCTCGGTTCGTTCTGTTACCCCCAGCAGGAGGCCGTGTTTGAATTCCTCAAAATTAATCCGGAGCATATCGTTGCAGCGTTCGTTCAGCAGATCGATATCGGGGTGCCCGCTTTCGTAGTATAAAAATGGAGAGCCGTTTCCATCCCTTTTTACCCGTTCGGAAAAATTGTACTTTCCACCAATAGATTCGTAAATGGCCCGGAGTTCCCGCGGGCGAAGCATATACAGACGGTGCAATTGCATGTTTCGTTGATTTTATGAGCCAGTTAAAACAGCATTTGCAGGCTAATGTTTTCCATAAAAAAAGGGCGCAACTACCGCTGCACCCTTTTTTTATGGAAAATAAAATGATCACTGCGCCAGGAAGAGTGCGTTGCTAAACACCAGTTTTCCTTCTTCCCAAAACGAGCGGAACAGCGGATTATCGAGCAGATAGACGACCTTGCCGCGGCCCTTGTCCTGTACGGCAAAAACGGCAGAATCATTCAATTCTTCTTTCAGGTTAGAACCAATAAATCCGTGCGATGAAAAGCCCTTTTCGAGGTAGCCTACATTCCAGGCTCCCTTCAGGAGGTCGTAAAAGCTGCCGCTGGTTTTTAAGGAAAAATAATAATCCTTCAAGCCAAAAGCGAGCGGATGGGAGTTATCCATTTTTGCCCGTACCACGGCACCCGGCATGTGGTTGGAAATGGAGGCCCGCACCCGGTTTTTATAAATAGCCGTTCGGTGGTCGAGGGCAATTTGCTCGGCTTCTGTTTTGGCCGCTTTTTCATCTTCTTCCCGGGCATACCGGGCGAGTGCAAAACCCTCTTTGCCGACCAATGCCCGGTTGGCGGCGCCAATCGAAATAATCCGGCCGCCCCCCTTGATCCATTGGCTCAGTTTCTCCATGGTGTTGTCGTTAAAATGGAAAGAACCTTCCGGCAAAACCAGGGTATTGTATTCGCCCATTTCGATACCGGACAACTGCTCAGCATCAATGATGGTAGCCGGGTAGTCGATGTCCTGATCGAAGTAATACCAAACTTGCCCGAATTCATTGTTGAAGGTTTTTTCACCGGACAAAACCAACACTTCTGGCTTGTCGATCAGGCGCATGGATTCGGAGCCAAAGTCCTGTCCGCGATCCGAGAACCCCGTTTGCACGGTCGTCAGTTCCGCCTCAAAAGCCGCCGCTGCGGTCAAAACAGCCTGGTCAAAATCAGGGTTTTTGCGGTTGTCGGCCCGGGTCATGACCAGGGTGCCGGCGGGGTAAGATTGGCCCTCCACCGCAAAGGGTGACTCGGCATAGCGGACCACCACGTTGTCTTTCAGCAAAGCCCCCAATGTTTTCACACTCTGCATGGAGTGCCATCGCAGCACATAGGCATAAGGCGTTTTTTTAACATTTTTCAGCACGTTGGCTTTGGGGAAATCGTAGCCCGGAACGTATTCGATCCGTTGCTTAACGGCCTGAGCTTCCAGCCCGTAGGCATGCAGCAGCGACCAGGCGGTAATGTCGTAGGTCAGGGAATCCACGAGGCCCGGTTCCGGTTCCAGGAGCACCTGTACCAGTAAGCCTTTGGGCTGGTAAGCGCTGACGATCAGGTCGCCTTCGGCAATGCTGGTACTGCCTGTTTTGCCGGTTGAGTAGTCGTAACCCGATAGTGCCGTGCTGGCCTTGGTTGCTTTACCGTAGCGGATGTCATGGCGGTCAAGAAGGGTTGTCAGGGCCTTTACCTTGTAGGCCGGGTTGGAAGATTTTATAATAAAGGATTTGTACTCGCCCGGTGGATTGTTGATTGATTTTGCGTAATAGTCCTTGAAATTATTAACGAGCCGGGCGGCATTTTTCGAAGAAACTTCCACCGTTGAAAGAGCCGTCGTCGTGTGATGAGCGATCCGGTCGCCGAGGGTCAGGGTGTCGCCGTTCGGCATTTTGATGGCCCGGCCGGCGCGGGAGTGGCCACCTTGCTCGTAGGTCATGCCAATGGCACCGTTGAAGCAGGGGTAGGTGTCACCGTAGCTCGGATACAGGAGGTCGAAGACTTCCTTGGTGAAATAGAGCCAGCCGTTTTCGTCAAAATACTGGGC
>JBFIJS010000379.1:0-4953 GCA_041600595.1 Saprospiraceae bacterium
GTTGTTCTCTAAAAAGAATATTGGATATCGAACCAAATGGTTTACACCAACGGGAAACCATCGCCATCGGGTCGCCGGTTCTGGTGGATGAAATGAAAGCTTTTGTGGAAAAATACAGCGTGTGAAATATTAATGGCCTGTTTTAACAGCGCAACAGCGAGATAAAAGGGGAGTGTCTGTGGATACTCCTCTTTTTTTAAGGTAAAATACCTGGCCCCCAAAAAAAACATTCGGTGGCCCGCTGTTAACTGCTAACTGCCAACTACTTTTGTGCTTATGAACAAAGGACGAGTAATCATGAAGCCCGGGCGTTTTGCACTGACAATAGATCGCCTTTGCCATCAGTTGATCGAAAATCACGATACTTTTCTCGATACCTGCCTGGTTGGGATACAGCCCCGGGGCGTAGCCCTGGCCGACCGTATCCATCAGCGTCTTTTGGCCATCACCGGCATTTCCAAAATCCATTATGGAAAATTAGACATCACCTTTTACCGGGATGACTTCCGGCAGCGGAACAAACCTCTGCGTGCCAGTGTGACAGAGATGGACTTCATTGTGGAGGATAAAAATGTCATCCTGGTTGATGATGTCCTGTACACCGGGCGAACCGTGCAAGCGGCCCTGACGGCTTTGCAGCACTATGGCCGCCCGAAAAAAGTAGAACTGCTTTCCTTAATCGACCGCCGCTTTAACCGCGACCTGCCAATCAAAGCCGACTATATCGGCATGCAGGTAGATGCTTTGGATGAAGCCTATGTGAAAGTGGAATGGCAGGTTCCGGATGGTAAAGACCGAGTTTTAATATTTCCAAATAAAAGGGCTGACGAGTAACGGTGCCACGTAGCAACCGGGTCCGTTTTTCCCGTAACCGTCAAGCGTCAACCCTCTGAACAATGTCAGCACAACAACTAAGTACCAAACACTTGCTGGGGATCAAATACCTCACCGAGGAAGATTTACACCTCATTTTTACAACCGCCGATGAGTTTAAAGAGGTTATCAACCGACCCATCAAAAAAGTACCTTCTCTTCGGGACATCACGGTGGCCAATATGTTTTTTGAAAACTCAACCCGGACCCGCATTTCTTTTGAACTGGCCGAAAAAAGATTGTCGGCCGACATCGTCAACTTCTCCGCCTCCGCTTCTTCTGTAAAAAAAGGGGAAACCCTGCTCGATACAGTCAACAATGTCTTATCCATGAAAGTGGACATGGTCGTCATGAGACATCCGGCGCCGGGCGCTCCCCAATTTCTGGCCAAACACATCGATGCCAATATTATTAATGCTGGTGATGGTACCCACGAACATCCTACCCAGGCCCTGCTCGATGCCTTTTCCATCCGGGAGCAACTAGGTGATTTTCAGGGAAAAAACATCGCCATCTTCGGCGATATTACCCATTCCAGAGTAGCCCTCAGTAATATTTTTTGTCTGAAAAAACTGGGCGCCAATGTACGCGTCTGTGGTCCTCCGACCCTCATCCCCAAATATTTGCCACAGTTAGGCGTAGAGGTGGCTCACGACGTCAGGAAAACCCTGGAATGGTGTGATGTGGCCAATGTGCTGCGCATCCAGCTGGAACGGCAGGACATCAAATACTTCCCTTCCCTGCGGGAATATTCCCAGTATTTCGGTATCAATAAGGAATTGTTGGATACCCTGAACAAAAAGGTAATTATCATGCATCCGGGGCCGATCAACCGGGGAGTAGAGTTGACCAGCGATGTAGCAGATTCGGAGCATTCCATCATTTTGCAACAGGTCGAAAATGGCGTAGCCATCAGAATGGCGATCCTTTATTTGCTGGCTGCCCGAAAATGAGTACTTGCTAACCAAATCAATCCTTTTGTTTGCGAACCATCGGAAAACTGCTATCTTGGACTTAAATTTCCTAAGCATGAAACATTACCTCTATTCCTGTTTGATTGTTTTCGCTGTTTGCCTGCCAAATCTTTCTCACTCACAGTGTAGTGACCAGATCAAAGAAGATAAAATCATCGGTGGAACCCAGGTGCTGGAATCCTACCCCCAAACCATTGTCGTACGGGGCACTTATACTTATAGCATAGATCTGAGAATAGAAAACAATACGCTGGTTGCCAAGGTGTACTCAAAGGGTGGTGAGTTGTTTAACCAAAATGATGAACTGATATTTATCGATAATGCCAAAAATCGCCGCAGCTATCGCTTTATCGAGATGGGTGAAATGGTCCGGGATGGCGGAACCCCCGTTCACCAGAATACACTGGAGATAAATATCTCGGCTCTGGAATGGTTTGCCCAAAGCGACATGGAAGTTATATTCATCAAGAACAATGTAAAAAACCAGATGCTGAAATTTACCGTCAACGGTAATCGTCAGGCTTCTTTTAAAAAAATGGCTGCCTGTTTTGAAGCCAAACTTGATAAATCCAAAATCAACGATATCGCATTGTCGGGGGCCATCTTGTCTTCCGGAGGAGCCGTCAGCCGGACCACCTCTGCACCGGCCAATACTGACCCCGGTGGAGACGGTGGGGGTGGACAGGTGAAAAAGGTAGCCGATATCAGTGAACTCAACGACGAAGAGCTGGATCAGCTTTACCAGGAACTGCGTGAAACCAAGCAACGCGTACGCAACGAGATCAAGGCTGAAAATGACCGTTTGGAGCAATACAAAGCCCAGATTCAGGAGGAAATAAATTTCGCCAGAGAAAGGGGACAAGCTGAAAAGACAAAATTCGCCCAGGAAGTCCTGGAAGCCAGAAAGCGTTCCCAGGAGGAAATTGCAGCAGCACAGGCGGAATCAGCTACCATCGTTGCGGAAACCCGTAAAAGGGCATCTGGCGAGGTAGAGAATATTCAAACCAACGTATTGCAGGCAAGGGAAAGGGCCAACGAGGAAATTCAAAAAGCCAAACTGGAATCTGCTGAGCAAGTAGCTGAGGCCCGCAAACGGGCAGAGGATGAAATCAAGCGGATCAAGGAAAATATGGAAATGGCGAAATTGCAATACGCTGATGAAATTGCCAGTGCCCGGGAAAACTCAACGTCCGAAATTCAACGAATCAGGGCGGAAAGTGCCAAAGTGATTGAAGAAGCCCGTATCCAGGCTAAAACTGAGAAAAACCGGACCTCCGATGAAGTTATCACCACCAAGCAAACTGCCGCCGAACAGATTCTACAGGTAAAAGAGGAAACGGCCAATGAAATTGCCAGGATCAGAGAACAGGCAGTACTTGAAAAGGGAAAGGCTGCTGAGGAAATTGCCACATCCAAACGCAAAGTGGCCGAGGAACTCTCCCTCCTGCGGGAAAAAAATGCATCCGCAATAGCAGAAATGGAAGAGAACAAAGCCCGGCAGCAAGAGGTCCTGTCACTGGAAGTCGCTACCGCCAAGAAGCAGGCTGCCGAGGAAATCAACCTTACCCAACAACAGGTAATGCAGGAAAAGGCAAAGGCACAGGCCGAAATCGCTAAGACCAAGGAAGAAGTAGCCCAGCAGGTAGCTGCCGCCAGAAAAGCCGCCGAAGAAGAGCGGGCCAAATCAGCTGAATTGGTGATGCAGGCCAAAGAAAACGCCGCCAAAAAAATTGCTGAGATCAACCAGGAAGAAACAACCGCAGTTGCTACCGCCCGGGAAAATGCCGCCCAGGAAAAGCAAAAAATAGCTGAGGAAATCATCGCCGCCCGGGAAAAAGCAAAAGCCGAGATCGCCCGCATTCAGGAAAGTGTCAACAAATCGATTGAGGAGGCCAAAGCCAAAGAAGAGGCCGTCAAACAACAAAGCGCCGAAGAGGTAGCTGCCGCCCGTAAAAAAGCTGCTGAGGAAATTGCCAAAGCACAGGAACAGGCCGAGCAAAGGGTTAAAGATGCCGTTTCTAATTCGGAAAGTGCAAAACAGGTGTACGCAACCGACGTAGCCAGTGCACAAAAAACCGCACAGGAAAAGATACAACAGATTCAGCAGGAGGCCGCCCAGGCCATAGCTGATGCCCGGGCCAAGGAGTCCCAAACCAAGGAGTCCACCGCCGGTGAAGTTGTCACGGCTAAGGAAAAAGCGGCCCGGGAAATTGCCGATGCCCGCGAAAATGCCGCCAAAGAAATCGCCGCAGCCAGGGAAAAAGCAGCTTTAGCCGTTCAGGAGTCAGCCACTCAGATTGCCGAAGCCAAAAGAAATGCTTCACAAAATATTTCACAGATCCGGCAGGACGAAGCCGCCTCAGTACAAACTGCCCGTGAAAATGCCGCCAACGAACGGCAAAAACTGGCTGAAGAAGTAGCTACGGCCCGTGAAAACTCCGCCAGGGAAATCGCACTGGCCCGGGAACAGTCGGCCAATGAGGTTAAAAAAGCCCGGGAAACGGCCACCCAACAAAAAGAGGCCATCGCCCTGGAGGTATTGAATGCCCGCCAGGATGCCGCCGAAAAAATTGCCACGGCCAAAGAAACAGCAGCGAGGGAAGTTGCTGCCACCCAAAAGCAGGCCCAGGAAGCTATAGCCAACGCCACTACTGAAAGACAGAAAAGATTGGGTGACCTGGCAGCGGAAGTCGCTGAAGCGGAGGCTGTCGCCAAAAAGCAAGTAGCGCAGGCTCAGGAGCAAGCCAATGCCCTGATCCTCCAGTATTCGAAACAAGTGGCCGAAGCGGAGGCAAAAGCAAAGGCGGAGTTGGAACAGGTCCGGAAGTCCTCCGCCGATGAAATTGCCAAATCCCGGCAGGATGCGGTGGAGAAAAAGGCGCAATACGCTGCCGAACTGGAGATGGCCCGTAAAGTTTCTACCGATGAAATCAATAAGGTAAAAGAGGAGTCAACCAATGCCATCTATGAGGCCCGCCAACAGGCCACCGCACAAATTACCAAAGTCAAGGAAGATGTTTCTTCCCAGATCGCTCAGTTAAGACAGCAGCAAAAAAACGAAGAGACCAAGCTCAACGAGCTCGCCGATAAGACATCTCAACTGGAA
>JBFIJS010000380.1:0-4948 GCA_041600595.1 Saprospiraceae bacterium
CTCCTATACTCACGCCCTCCTCTACCACGGCAAATGTCCCGACCGAAACGTCGAGCCCTAAAACCGCCGTCGGGTCGATACTGGCCTTTTCGGAAATATGGCCGGTCGATCTTTGCTCACCGTTGAATTTTTCCAGTAAAACCCGAACGGCATCGTACACATCGTCCACCCGGATCAATGCCGCAGCGGCGATTGGCCTGGATGGTTCGAACGACCGGTCAGCCAGCAAAGCGGTGGCGTAAGTACTATAAGCAAAGCGCTCGTATTTCGGGTTGCCGAGAAAGGTCAGTGTCCCTTCTCCCCCATCTTCGATCTTGCCGGGCCGTTCAACCAAAGCGTTGCCGTCGCCTTCCAGATCGCCTCCTAACAAGCGGGCTATTTCATTGGCGGTTATCTGCATGCGGCAAAGATAGGCAGCCGCAGGCAGTCCCGATAACTATCTGTAGACCGAGTTGACAGATTTTTATACGGAGAAATACGCAAAACAACCCAGACCGAAAAAAGAAAGCATTGTGACGGAGCCGGCAAAATGAAATACTGATTTTTCCATCCAACTTTTCAATTTGGCTGTTCCTTGCGGATTATATTTTACTTTTGCCCCCGAAAAATTTTCTCAAACACAACCAGGATTTTTTTGAAAAAAATAAAAATAGGAACAAGAGGTAGCCAACTCGCCCTCTGGCAGGCACACCACACCCAACAGCAACTGTCGGCCCTCGGCGTGGAGGCCGAACTCATCATCATTAAAACCAAAGGGGACAAAATACAGCACCTTAGTTTTGATAAAATCGAGGGCAAAGGCATTTTCACCAAAGAAATTGAGGAAGCCCTCCTCCGGGGAGAAGTGGACATGGCCGTGCATTCGATGAAAGACATGCCGACCACCCAACCCGAGGGACTGGTGCTCGCTGGGGTCTCCTACCGGGAAAACCCTGCCGACTGGCTGCTCATCAGAAAGGAATGCCTGGCCGACGGGCCCCTGTTTTCCCTCAAAGAAAAAGCGGTCGTAGGCACTTCCTCTGCCCGGCGGAAAGCCCAGATGCTCGATTTCCGACCGGATATTGAACTCAAAGATATCCGGGGAAATGTGCCGACCCGCATCGAAAAACTTCGGCGGGGCGACTTCGACGCCATCCTGCTGGCCGGGGCGGGTGTTACGAGACTGCAACTGGATATATCCGACTTGCAGGTGGTAAAATTTAACCCGAGGGAATTCATTCCCGCTCCCGCACAAGGTATTCTCACTTACCAATGTTGCGCTTCCGACCTGGAAACCCGGCGGCTGATCAAACAATTGCACCAGCCCGAAACCGTCGCTGCTTCCAATGTGGAACGTAAGATCCTGAAAAACATCTCCGGCAGTTGCCATACCCCGCTCGGTGCCTATTGCGAGATGGATGTCAATGGCCATTACCACGTCTGGGCCGCTTACGCCAGGGCCTGGGATGCCCCGGTCAAACGGGTGCGGCTCTCCCAAAGTACTAATTTTAAACTGGCAGAACGGGTCGTGGAAAAATTACTGGAAAACGCCTGAGACACCATGACCGACCCTGGCAAACGCATTTTTATTTCCCGCCGGCAAACCCCGGATAGTGTTTTTTATAAAACACTGACGGAGGCGGGGTTTTCCGTTTACGGAGCATCCCTGATCGATATTACACCGGTGCCGTTCAGCTACGTTCCTGCGGTTGACTGGATTTTTTTTTACAGTAAAAATGGCGTTCGTTGTTTCTTTGAGCAAGTGCAGAGCGGGCAGGTGTCGAAGAATAAATTCGCCGTCATTGGCCCCGGTACGGCCGATTTCCTGGAAGAATATTTTGCGCACCCCGATTTTGTCGGCGATGGCCACGCCGAAACGACGGCCCGGGCCTTTTTGCCTTTGGCACGCGGCAAAAAAATATTGTTCCCGCGGGCCGAAAACAGCCGGCGGTCCGTGCAACAATGGCTGGAAGAGGAGGCGGAATTGATCGACCTCATTGTGTACGATAATGTCCCCAAAAAAGAATTCGACCTGCCCGACTTCGACCTGCTGGTCTTCACCAGCCCCCTCAATGCGGAGGCTTATTTTTCGGTAAAAAAAACAGACCGTCGCCAGACCGTCCTGGCGATCGGGAGTACCACTGCATCCGCCTTATTTCAACTGGGAATAAAAAATGTCATCACGGCAGATAATCCTTCCGAACAAGCGCTTGCCCAAACCATCCTAAACTTGGGATAACCTTTTTCCTCTTGTTTTCCTCCGAAAAATAAATACGTACACCACCCATGCCAGCAGCAGCGTAATGGCCCCAAACAGCACGGGCAGCCCGACGCTGAATGCGTTGAGGTAGCCACCAATCACCGGCGGGATAATTTGTCCCAATGACAACATCGACTGGTTGATTCCCATCACTTCACCTTGGCGCTCTTTTCCAGCCTGCATGGATACCACCGTCGTCAGGTTGGGGGAGGTGATGCCGTGAGAAATAGCGATACACGGATTGATGAAATAAAACCAAAAATCTTTGGCCGGCAACAACACCAGGCCGACAAACAAGCTCTGCGACAACAGGGATAATGCCGGGGCCTTAATCGCCGGCACCCTCGCAGCCAGCTTGCGGACGAAAACCCCCTGGGTGATAACCAGCCACAGGCCGATCCAACCGAACAGGAAGCCAATATCCTTTTCGGAATAGGTGAATTTCTCGATCAGCAATACCGCAAAAAACTGGGTGTAAAAACTGAAACCGATCGACAATAACAACACCACCGTAAAGACGATCCGGAGTTTTGGATCCCGGAATGAGGTCGCAATGTTTCGGAACCCCTTGAACAAACTGCCCCAGGAAATGGCCTTTTCCGCTGCCGGGATGACCTCTCCGCTGCCCGCCTGCATTGCGGGTAAGGTTTCTTTGAAATTGCGCCGGACGAGCAGCACATTCAGAAAAGTGAGCAGCGATGTGAAGATAAAAGGCGTGGCCGGGTTAAACCAACTGACGACCGTTTCATCAGCCATGATCCCGCCGAGGGTTGGTCCGAGGATAAACCCCAGCCCGAACATCATTCCCACGATACCAAAGTTCTTGGTTTTGTCCTGCTCATCGCTGACGTCGGCGATAGCAGAGTACACGATGGCAATATTGCCCCCTAAAAAACCCGGGATCATGCGGCTGAAAAACAACAGAAAGAGGTGGCCGGACCCAATGGCATACGCAAACAGCATGTACCCCAACATGGTCCCGGTCAGGGAGGTTGTCAGCAGTGGCTTGCGGCCATACCGGTCCGACAGGGAGCCCAGCAACGGCGCCCCAAAAAACTGCATAAACGGATAGGAGGCGATCAGCAACCCGTACATCACCGAGCGGTATTCCCGCGTGACATCCGGGGCAAAAAAGTCGGACCCCTCGAAAAACAAGGCCGGGATAACCGGAATAATGATGCCAATGCCCAGCATATCCAGGAACACGGTGACATAGATGGGCAGGAGTGACGTTGCTTTGTTTGACATAATAACACCTGTCGATGGTGAGTTGCGAATGTAGTCAGTTGTTATAAAAAAACCACTGCCCGCAGCAAAGTCAGGTTAGCCAGGTCAGGAGCCATTCCTTTTCCGTCAGGACCTCCTCCCGTTCAATGGCCGTCCGCAGTTTTTCCATCGCCGGTTTATCCAGCATATTTATTTTCAGTAATTTCTCGGTGTAGCGCACGATGTTCTGGTAGTTCTTTTTGTGGTAACCGATCACTTTTTTCCGCCGGATGTAGTTGCGCATGGCGTCGAGATGCGACTGCAGCAGATCGTACTCCGCCTGCTCGTAGTACGTTTTCATCAACAGCGTTTTGGCAGCCAGGTTGAGCAGCGGATCGGCATAATTGGCTTTTTGTAAAAGGCTGAGCACCGGATCGAAATGCCGGAGGGTGTACTCCAGCCGTGCCAGATTGAAGCTGAAAGAACTTTCCCGGTAGCGCCGCTGCAGGGAATTTTTGTGGCTGTGGATAAATTGCCGGACCCAGTCCAGTTCCCCCGCTCTCAGGCCGGCCGCCACGATGTTGTGGTAGGTAAATCTGGACAGAAAACCATTTTCGAAAAGATAGCCGCTCTCGATGCCGGGTTGGTAAAGGTCCAGCACTTCGCGGTAATACTGCTCGGCTCCCTCGTTGAGGCAGCGGATACAGTAATTGATGGCCATGAGGTACAGGTTTTTCATTTCATCCGGCGCAAAGTGGCCATCATTGCGGAGGAGATCCATTTTAAAAGCCTGAAAAAAAGACTCGTCCGCCGGCTGGGACAACATGCGAAAACAATTGAGGTAAACCGATACTGCCGGCACCTCCTGCCATTCCTTCTTTTCCGCCAGGGCAATCAGGTCACGATCCGTTTTGGCGCCCCCGCTCACCTGATATACCCCCTGTTGGGGCCAACACCTTCCTGTTCGAAAGGCAGGGCTCGCCACCGGGCGTCTATTTTTACCAGATAGAAGTAGAAAACCTGGGACGATACACCGGAAAGATAATCCTGGAATAAGCCCCTCCATTCACCTCAGAAAGCCTGTTTCAGACCTTTACAAACGACCACCACGGCAAAAGCTGTGGTGGTTTTTTCCGGCCCAACTTCGGAAATATTTTGCGGAAGAAAACAAGTTGGAACTCCATTTGCATATCTTAGCGCGACACACCATTTACAAAGCCTTCCACCCAATTTTGGTCTTTATTTTAACACATTTCACCTGAACTGTAATTGCGCTTTATTGTTTTAAGGACAAAATAAAAACGGTTCATGAAACCACGTACGTCTATGAACATTCTCGATCTTCTCCAAAAGAGTTATAAAAAACACGGCAAAAAAGCCGTGGTTATCTTCCTCATCTATTTTGTTGTAAAATGGACCCTGACCATATTTTTCGGTGCGCAGATTATTGCTTTTTTTAAGGAATGGCTGGGCTGATCTAACCATTTACCCGCGGACTCAACC
>JBFIJS010000381.1:0-4944 GCA_041600595.1 Saprospiraceae bacterium
AATACCATCCAAAATGAAAGTAGGCAGGATGCTTCGCCTGCCTACGCTGGATGATCACTCTGAAGCGACCTCCTTGATGAGGACAAATCTAACATTTTTTTTCAAAGAACTCTTGGTTTTTCACACAGCACCTCCGCATTTCATAAATAAATTTCTGTTACACAGTAGTAAATTAAGCTTAAGTAATAGTCACTTTATAAAGCATAACAATGCTAACCCATTTTTTAAATAAATGAAAATTTTTTGACGAGTACATTTGAAAACATACAATTCCCGACAATTTATTCAACCAAATTTGAGCGAGGTGTTATCACAAAAAATACTCCTCAATCACCCTTTTAAAGCGTTCATCCAGCACCCCTTGGTAATACTCGGCGAGGTCCCGTTGTTTTACCTGTACTTGCAGGTTCAGCGGCAGGTCGGCAAATTCCCCGATCATCACCACCCGGCGGGGCTTGGGTTTTTGGTAAAACTGCTGCCGGAAAATATTGGGCGGGGTAGGGGTGTAGTTATTTGCTACGCTAACCATAAGGGTAGTCAGTGGTTCTTTGGCGATTAATTCCCACTGCTGGAGCCCGTTTTCGAGGGAAAAATAAATAGCCGATAAAGGTCCGGTAAACTGTAGCTCCACGCCGTATAATTTGTCTCCGGACTGAGGCGGAGGAAAGTTCCCTTCTTTGAGCGCGCGCTCCTGCACCATTCTTTTGATGTAGGGACTTTCGGTTTTGGCCGATTCAGGCGGGTAGGGATGGTCGTCGTCGATGCCCTGAAAACCTTCCCGGTACCAAATCGTCTGGGCGGACATGAGTTGGAAGCCCTGAGCGGCAGCCAGTTGCAGGTAAAATGTTACAGCAGGTAATAGCTCATTGCCATAAATAGACAAGAAGCATTGATTGTTATCGGGTTCAAGCAAGCTGACGATTTGAGTGAGGAGCTGGCGGTACTTGTTTTCCCAGGTTTCCAAACGGTTTTCAAAATTAATGTCAAAAGGGCCTTGGTCCATGGTGGCCAGGGCGATCTCGATCTCAAACTGCTTGATTTTGTTGTACAGCAGGTCGGTTCTTTCCTGCATGTTTAGCAAATTGGTGTAAAGGTTGGAGCGCTCGAGATCGGCCCAAAACCTTGTTTCGTCGTTGTTTTTCTCCGAGTCCAATAAATCGAGTTCGCTTTGCATCCGCATGAACATGGGGCCTTCCTGCATCATCATCATCTTCCGGCGCAGGTAGGACGACTGCTCGGCGAGGGTCAGTTTGTCCCATTGTTCCATCAGGAGTTCGAAGGCCAATGGGTCGCTGGAAGCATTCAGGGCGATTTCCCCGTTTTCCAAAACCACCTGCACGATGAGCTGGTCGTCGTAATCGAATTGGTTGAGGGTGTAAGCCAACGGAACGATGAGCTGTTCCCGGATCGCTCGTTGCAGGTAGCGGGCGCCATAGCGGGCATCGTAGCCGCGCTCGGCGAGGTGATCCAGTACACCGGCTTCAATATTCAGATCCAGCCGCCGGAATTTTATGCCTTCCCGCTTTTTCAACAGGCTGATTTCCCGCTCGACCACAGCGCGGACCGTTTCTTTGGAGAGCGGTTCGAAAGCCACGACGGAGTCGATCCGGTTGTACATTTCCGGCTTAAAATTTTTCTCGACCTCCCGGATAAAGTGGCCGGTCACCTCGGTGGTATCCAACTCCTTTTTCCAACCGATGCGGTTATTCTGCAATTTGGCAGCACCGATGTTGGAGGTCATAATAATAATGGTGCTGCAAAAATTCACCAGTTTACCCTGGCTGTCCGATAAGCGGCCCTCGCCAATAATTTGCAGAAGCAGGTCGTAAAACGTCGGGTCGGCCTTTTCGATTTCATCAAACAAGAGTACGGAAAACGGTTCCCGCCTGACCGCCGAAGTCAACAACCCCTCACTGAAATACCCCTGACCTGTCAGTCGCATGATCGAATAAGGGTCGCTGTATTCACTCATGTCGAATCGGAGTAAGCGGTCCCGGCTGCCAAACATAAACTCGGAAACCACCTTGGCCAGCTCCGTTTTCCCGACACCGGTCGGACCGACAAAGAGGAAAGAGGCAATTGGTTTTCCGGTGCGGGTGAGAGCCGTTTTGACCGCTGCCATCAGATCGACTACGGTATGTACAGCGAGCTGTTGGCCGTAAACCTTTTCGTTGAATTCCTTTTTGACTGCTTCCACATCCATCGGCAAATCGGGATCGACCATAAAAGGAGGCATGCCCGATTCGGCGCAATACTGATGTAAAACGGACTGCTTACTCACTTCGACCGCCCGGCGAGGAGGCTTGGGGGATGCTTTTTGTTTGGTTTTGGTCTTTTTCTTCTTCTCCGGGCTGCTATCACTGGACGCAAGGAGGATGCTCTCCAAAAACCGGATCGGTTTGCCCGGCATGCCCGAGTAGGGGGAAAAGCGGCGGTGCAGCCGGATGACTTCGTCGATGGCGTCTTTTTCAAAAACCACTTTTTTGGCGCCAGCCATATCGTCCACTTTTTGCCGGATGATGTCTTCGAGGCCTTTTTTGGGCTCTTCCAAAAGGATGGTTTGGAAAAAAGCGAGGTAATTGGGGCTGCGCAGTTCGATGCGGGCGCGCTCTTCCGGCGTGCATTCGGTAATGAGGGTGATCTCACCCCGGCTGAGATAAGGCCGGAGGTATTCCGCCATGCTGACCTCGTTGCCCTGGTATTGGCCAACCTCAAATAGTTCGGAGAGATTTCGGATAAAAAGAAAATCGCCGCTTCGGGTCAGCTCCTTGACGAGTTGGCTGAGGTTGTCCTGCCAGCCTGTTTCCATGGTCAATTCTTTGATCATGACTGAGGCGGTCGTTTCCCAAATAACATTATTTTCTTTTCGTTCCCTGATCCGGTGTGCCAGCTCCCAAACGAGTGCTGTTTTGCCCGTACCGGAGGCACCCACCAGAAGGATATTTTTGGAAAAACTACTGCTCAGGATGCGTTCCAATTGTTTCATTTCCTCCTCCCGGCCGTAGGCAACGGTTTTCTTTACGTCCAGTTTGGTAGCGACTTTTGGCAAAAGTTTCTGCTTCTCTTCTTTCTGTTGTTCGGCCAGTTCGACCGGGGAATAAAAGGTATAATTAACCGGATTGGACGTTAATGAAAAACGATTGAACCAAATCGAGCTGATGATGTATTGCACATGATTCAGTCTTTTTTTGGCGGTAAAATCCATTTTTACCACCTCCCGCAAGCGTTCCTCCAGTTCTGCTTCCGAATCGGCCATCGTTTCCAGTCCCAACGACGGGATGATGCCCCAGAGGCGTTCGTCTGTTCGCTGCGAAAAATACTGGAATTCCAGCGCAAAAGCGGGATAACTGATGCCATCTTTGGCGGCGTGAAACTCCATCAGGAAGGAGTTTTGGGAAAATGGCCCGGCCTGCAGTTCGTCCAGAATGCTGGTGAATTTGCCCTGATCCAGCTGCTTTTTCTGAAACTGCTCTTCGTATTTTTTGGCTAACTCCGCCACCGGTTTCTTTATGTGTAGAGCGTTTGCATCCGTCAGGGGAAAGGTGACCATTTCCCCGTCCTGGAGGTGCAATTTGAAAGCGTAGAAGGGGAAAGTTAGTTGTTGCGGCATAGCCAATTTTTTTAGTAACGGATTAAAATGCGAAATTGGCGCATTCTAAGTAAATGGCAATTTTAAGGAAATTAGCTGGTTAGCTGGTTGGATGGCCAAATGGAATTCTCGCTCCATATTCGTCATCGTGCAGTTTAAACGGCTAAGCAGCAAAAAATGAAGCTTCCAGATCTGAAGAAAATACAAAAGACGATCCTTGAACTCCCGCTGGTCAGGACGATGCTGCACTGGTCGAAAACGCACTCTTTGCCGGGTTTCTTTAAAGTGCCCGTGTACGACGTAGCTGTCTTTCTGTACAATGAATCGAGGCGGGTCACGATCGTATCAAGAGCCAATGCTATGGCGTTCAGCTTCTTTTTGTCCTTGTTTCCGGCGATCATTTTCCTCTTTACGCTGGCCACGCACCTCCCGCTGTACGACACTTTTGAGTCGGAGATCAATTCCTACATCAATCAGATCATGCCGTCCAATGCGGGGCAGCAACTGCAGAAGTCGATCAAAACGCTGGTGAAACCCAATTCCAGTTTTCTTTCCATCGGTTTTTTGCTGGCCGTTTATTTTTCCTCCAATGGCATGCTATCGCTGATGAGCGGTTTTGAGAAAACCCATTTACGGGCCTTCCGCAAAAGACCGGCGTGGAAAAAAAGGCTGATCGCCATTTTCCTGACCATGCAGCTGGGCGTGCTGCTTTCAGCTTCCGTCGTGTTCATTATTTTGGGAAATACTTTTATTACCTGGCTGTTCGACTTCGCCCATATCTCCCGTTTTGCCGTCCATGTCATCGAAGTATTCCGCTGGCTGGTGACCATCGCCTTGTTTTATTTCAGCATTGCACTTATTTACCGCTACGGAACGGCCCTGCACCATAAGCTCAAATGGCTCACGCCGGGAGCCTCGCTGGCTACTATTTTTTCCATTGTGACGTCTCTGGCTTTTTCATTTTACGTAGAAGCTTTCAACACCTACAATAAAATTTACGGCTCCATCGGTACCATCATTGTTTTGATGCTCTGGATACAGTTGAATTGTTTCATCCTGCTCGTTGGGTTCGAGCTCAACGCCAGCATAGCCGTTAACAGGGACCTGAAAGAAGCTGGAGCGGAGGAAGACTGAATACCCGGTCGTTTTTAGCGTTGATGAGGGGGGGCACTGACGACTTGAGATAGTGCGAATAGCGGAATGCTCCTTTGACACCAGACCGAAGACCGTTAAAAATAGATGTACTGATAATCTGTAAACCAGAGGAGTTGGCCCGTTTTATTAAATTCTTTTGACCTGACGAGCCGACCTTCTTTATAGACCCTTTCGTGGCGGTATTGCGATCCTTTGGTGAT
>JBFIJS010000382.1:0-4941 GCA_041600595.1 Saprospiraceae bacterium
ATCGGGTTCCAGGTGAGACCTTCGCTGAATGCCCGCAAACTGGCCGAAAGGGAAGGTGTCGAAATAAAAATGTATTCCATCATTTACGAAGCCATTGAGGAAATCAAGCTGGCTATTGAAGGGATGCTCGAACCGACCAAAGAGGAAAAAATTGTTTGTAATGTGGAGATCAGAGAAGTTTATAAGATTAGCCGGGTCGGTTCTATCGCCGGTTGTTTGGTAAGAGACGGAAAAATTACCCGCAACACCAAAATCCGGGTAATCCGGGACGGTATCGTGATCTATCCGACAAAAGAAGGAGTCGTAGCCGAGCTGGGCTCTTTGAAACGTTTTAAAGAAGATGTCAAGGAAGTAACGAAGGGATTGGAGTGTGGTCTGACGATCAAAAATTTCAACGATATCAAAGAAGGAGATATCGTGGAAGGTTATGAGATTGTGGAAGTCAAGCAGAAATACGGCAAATAATCTCCGTGCCCTCGTTCAGCATCATTGCTAATCAGCGATCATAGATACATCGCACGATCTATATAAGAAGCAGCTACCTGGCTCAGTAAGAGTCGAGTAGCTGCTTTAATTCTTTCATTACTTTAGGCAGCAAAGCTCCAAACTGCTGCATCATATCATTTACCACATTTATATCTTCTCCGACCGGAGGGCGTTCGGCCACTTTCGTCAGTTGCTCTATCTTGAGATTAGCATTCGTTAAGTCTTCATTCCCAATAAAGGCAAGCGTGGATTTCATTTTGTGGCTTACTTTATTCAGATCCTGCCAATCGTGTGCGGCGTGCAGTGCCTCCATTTTTTCGAATTCTTCGGGCAACTCACTGAGCAGCATCTCTAGCATGGTTTGTTCCATCTCCTCATCGCCGTCGGTCATCAGTTTGAGGTAATCCAGATTGACAATGTTGACTGTTGTTGGCATGGGTCTATTTTTTAACATATTTAGAAATTTTTTGGAAAAGGTCTTCTGGTTCGAAAGGCTTCAGGACGAAATTGTCCATTCCGTACTCCTTGAATTTTTCATCTTTAGCAACATGAGCATGGGCCGTCATTGCGAGAATGGGCATTTGGGCTTTTTCCGGAGGAAATTCTTCCCGGATATATTTTGTTGCTTCGTAACCATCCATCACCGGCATTTGAATATCCATCAGTACGAGATCAAAATCTTTTTCACAGAGCAGTTCAATTGCGATCTTGCCATTTTCGGCGATGGTCAGCTGCATATTCTTCCATTTTCGTTCCAAAGTTTTACGGGCAACCAGCTGGTTCATTTTGTGGTCTTCCACCAATAATATGGAGAAGGAAGCATCATCCGGTAAAATGAAAAGTTCTTCTTCTAAATCCTCAGCAGGAGATTCAACAGGTTTTTCTACTGTTTCAAAAATGAGGTCGAAAAAGAAGAAAGACCCTTTGCCAAAAGTGCTGGTCACCCCGATTTTACCACCTTGTAGCTGAACGAGGTTTTTACAAATAGAGAGCCCGAGACCCGTCCCTTCAAAAATCCGGTCTTTTTGCCTGATCCGGGTAAAGGTCTCAAAAATGGCATCTATTTTATCCTCCGGAATGCCAATCCCTGTATCCTCAATCACGAATTTCAACTGGACACTATCGATAATGTCGTGCAGCTTTTTGATGTAAACTTTGACAAACCCCGAGTCGGTAAACTTGATGGCATTGCCGACCAAGTTGTACAAAACCTGGTTGAGTCGCAATTTGTCTCCGCTGATATAGCGGGGGATGCCCTCGTCCATGATCACTTCCAGGTAGAGGTCCTTTTCCTGGGCCTTGTACTGCATGACATTGACCAGGTTGTCCATCAGCTCGTGTAAATCGAATGGTTCGTTGGTAAAAACAACTTTACCATTTTGGATTTCACTGATTTCGAGGATATCATTGACGACCCCCAGCAGGATTTCTGAGGAGTGCTTGATGGATTTAATCAGGTTGAGGCTTTCGCCCTCTATACCCATTTGCAACAGCAGGTTGCTCATGCCCAGGATGGCGTTCATGGGAGTTCTCATTTCGTGACTGATGCTGGCCACAAATTGCTCCTTCATGTGCGCACTCCGGCGGGCAAGGTCCCGCGCTTTACGCATTGTTTCGGCCTGTCGGAGTTCTGTTACGTCTCTGAGAATACAGTTGTAGCCAATGAAATCGTCGGTCACGATGATGTTGGCACTCAAAGTACATTCTCTGAAATCACCTGACTTGTTGATGATATTGATGTCGTAGTCTTTGACCGATTTCTGACTTTTCAGCTTTAATAAAAACTCATTTTTCCTCTCCACCGGATAGTACAAAGAGTGGATGTCCGGCAGCCTGGTCATTTCTTCGCGGGAGTAGCCAAAAAGGTTTAAAGTAGACTGGTTGAAATCAATAATTTCTCCTTCAAGCGTGCAGATAAAAAGAGAATCTTTCGACTGGGTGAAAATTTCTTCGTACCGCTCCTGGCTTTTATTCATTTCCTGCTCCGCCAGTTTGCGCTCGGTAATGTCCTGGATGATTCCCTGATAAACGATCTGGTTACTTTCTGACCGGTTGGAATGGCACTGTATGAATACGTACCGGGAGGAGCCGTCTTTCCTTTTTATTTTCCAGTCTTTTTTGAACTCACCGCTGGCAGCGATTGCTTCGTGTACCGCCTGCAGGCCCTCCACGACGAAATGGCTGTCTTTTTCAGCAACGTTGCAGCCAAAAATACGATACACTTCATCGGAAGCTTCAAGGAGTTGGGCTTCGGGGAAATATTCCCAGTTGCCAATGTTGGCTATTCGCTGGGTCTCTTCCAGCCGTTTCAACACCTTCGTTCTTTCAATGGAAAAGCGAAGGGTCTTGGCCAGTTCGGCCGCATCAAATGCTCCTTTGACGAGGAAATCCTGTGCCCCGGCTTTGACTGCTTTGAGACCCAGGTCCTTGTCCGAACGGCCGGTCAGGACAATGATATTGTTTTGAGGATATTTAGCAATTAGTTTTTCCAGGGTGGCAAAACCCTGGCTGTCTGGCAGGGTAAGGTCGAGGAAAACAGCGGCAAAGTCCTCCCCTTTGTCCAGAATGTCCATTCCCCCGGTTAAGGTTGCCTGGTTAATCACCTCACAGTTCTGTAAATCCGATTCCATCAAAAATATTTCCACCAGCTTTGCATCGCCGGGGTTGTCTTCGATAAGCAACACTTTGTTGGTAGAGACCATAGGAGAATTTGCTGGAATATTGGAGGATGCCAATAGTTCGAAATGTAAGTTAGAATTTTTCACTCGCCTGAAATTTAAGTACTTTTTAAAATAACAGAGGCTGTTCGCCGCAGAATATTGCACTGTAAACGGCCCGGGTAGCTAAGGCCAATCCAATGATTCGCCGCAGAATAGATCACTTCAGGGTGACGCAACAAAATTGAAAATATCCTGCTCTGCATTTTAAAGTTATTTAATTTAACAACATCGACCCTTAAAGCCGGGCTATACAATCTTATTCTACAGTTTGTGCGGGAAAGAAGGGGGTACATTGATAAAAGCCGCTGCATTTAAGCCGGGTAGGCAAGTATCTTCTTCGGCTACATTCCCTGCATACAGGGCGAAAAGGGTACCACAAAACGGCTACAACTCTTTGTCTGGAATCGTCTATTCCGCTACGGTAGGTAAAAAAACAAAATTTGCGCCTAATTCACTCAGCACGAAAAGGCAGAGGTCCCCTTCATGATTTTTGTAAACCAATTTAAAGTCTTCCAATTTTTGCGGGGAAAGGATCTGTTTGGTTACAAACTCCTCCAGGGTGGATGCATTGACCGACCAGTTGCCTTTGACGGATTCTCTGTCGATGATATTGATGCCAATGTCTACAGTATGCTGATGGACTACAAAAATCGGGAAAATGGAAACTTCTTGCGTTACGATTACTTCGGCAGCTTTCTCCAAAGTTTTTATGTAAAGCGATAATTCCTCTCTCAACTTTTCAAACGGCAGGTCGTTTTGTTTCTTCATGCTTTTGTAAACGTTCGTTCTGGTAAACCACAAAGTTAATTCATTTTGGCCCATGCTGCCCGACATCAGACATTCTAATAAATTTTGTGAGTTATCCAGTTCCCTTTACATTTGTGCCTTCTTAATAAAAAAGAACCCAGACAGGGCCTTTCTGCTGGCCGACCGGCAAAACAGCCCTTATCCCAGGCGTACTGTCTATGAGTGACTTCATCAAACACGAATGCGGTGTCGCATTAATCCGACTGCTCAAGCCCATTGATTTTTACCTCGATAAATACGGGACAACCCTATACGGCCTCAACAAGCTCCAGCTGCTGATGGAAAAACAGCGAAACCGGGGGCAAGACGGGGCCGGTCTGGCAACGGTCAAACTGTACAGCAAGCCTGGCAACAAGATCATCGACCGCAAGCGAAGCAATGGCCAGAAAGCCATCCAAAGTATTTTCAAAGAAGTGTACGGTGGGTTCAATAACCTCTCGAAAGAACAAAGAAAGGATGTTCAGTGGCAAAAGGAAAATACTCCTTTCATGGGCGAGTTGCTCCTGGGGCACCTCCGCTACGGCACCCACGGCGTCAACAGCGTCAAAAACTGCCACCCCTTCATTCGCAAAAGTAACTGGATCAACCGCACCCTGGTCGTTGCCGGAAACTTCAACCTCACCAACGT
Organism: Saprospiraceae bacterium; assembly: GCA_041600595.1. Lineage (GTDB taxonomy): Bacteria > Bacteroidota > Bacteroidia > Chitinophagales > Saprospiraceae > UBA6168. The sequence continues at coordinate 4,642 of JBFIJS010000382.1, forward strand.
GGATGAACTCTTTGACGAGCTCGTCGGCTTTGGTCAGTACCCCATGGAACGTACTGATACTGTGACCGTTATGGAGAAGATCGGTCATTTCCTCGACAATGAAGTGCAGCGCCTGCACACCTGGTACAAGCCCGATGGTTACTCCAATGAAGAAATCAACGAATTGATTTTTGAAAACCTCGATATTCAGAAAATCCTGAAAAAAGCAACCCGGGATTTTGACGGCGGCTATACCATGGCCGGGGTGATTGGGCATGGAGATGCTTTTGTGCTGCGCGACCCCAACGGTATCCGGCCGGC
>JBFIJS010000383.1:0-4919 GCA_041600595.1 Saprospiraceae bacterium
AAGGAGGCATCCGCTTCGTTGACACTCCCTCCCGGCATTTCGATCTGCCATGTTACCTTTTCGGATTCATCAATTACCCATGAAACGACATTGTAATGCCTGCCGGGTTCGAATTCAGTGACGATACCCTCGTAATAATACGGGTATTCTGATTCCGGATTGGAGGGGCCGAAAGCGAGGTCAAAAATCAGGACGCTCATATAATCGTCCAGCACCACTGTATTCGGGTTGGGGTTGTAATAACCAAATGTCACTACATAATAATAGTAAATACTTTTTTCTTCACTTCCCTGCTTGTCGTCCTTGCGGTCATTTCCTGGTTTTTGCAGAGACGGCCCTTCCCCTTCAATAATTTCTACACATTCCAATATCGGGATGATGTCCTGAAGCTGTCCGTACAGAACCGAAGAGCTGAAAAACAGAAGCAAAGAGGCGCTTAAGAAAAACTTACGCACATTAAAAGGTAGTAGGTTAATTGTTTTCATACTATCTGAATTATGGCAGTTATTGCCAGTTTGTTGAAAAACAAACCAGTCAATAACTATTTAGCATTTTATAAATACCTGATGATGAACAGCGGCTGGCCCAGCGACACGTAAAATATTTCTGAAATTTAGCCGCCATGAACTTATTAGTAATCCGGTTAGTGATTATGAAAAGTAAACAAGAGGAGTGACCTCATATCCAGGGTTATTAAGGTGAAAATGACTTAGTCCGGCATTGGGCAAAGGGGAAGAGTTTGAATAAGACTCTGCGTTTGGGTTTGCAAATTTAACCTTTGCCACCTATATATCCAAAACTCAATTCAGAGGGAGTAGCGGGACACCGCCATACAATACAAAAAAGGCCCCGGAAACATTTCCGGGGCCCTTTTTGTGTGCAGATTGCACCGTTAAATAGTGTATTACTTTGACGGGAACAACTACTGAAGTTGTTTCAACAACTCTTTTGCTTCTTCAAGTTTGAAGCCTGGTGTTTTTACAAATTCATCCAGGAGGGATTTAGCCATTTCTTTGTCACCGGTTTTCAGTTCAGCTAATATGACATACCAGTATGCTTTCCGCGCATAATTATTATTGTTGTTTTTCACAACAGTCAAATGAGCGATAGCATCCTCAAACCTGTTCATTTCCAAAAAGGCCATACCGGTAAAAAAATGGGCTGCATCGTTGGCGGGTTCGGCAAGCAGGGCTTTTTCAAATCCGGTTACAGCCTCGGCAAATTCACCCACTGCATAAAAACCTAAAGCTGCCTTAAAGTCTTTATTGAGCCCGTCCGCATCGCCGCGACGGGTCAGAGAAATATCATTTTCATAATGCGTATAGAAATCAGTATACAGCGAGTTTGGCGTCGACGAACGGAGGCCGTTAAAGATAAGGACACCCAGCAGGAACACGGCCGCTATAGCTGCCACCCGCATTAGTTTCTGGACGGGAGTCAGCTGAATGATTTTAGCCCCTTCAGCGGGGGCGGGGAGCTTTTTTTTAAATTCGGAGAAATTCTCTAAGGCCGGCACTGCCGACAGTCCCATTTCCTGGTAACCTTCCACGGCATCCGAAAACAGATCATTATCGAGCATGGCGTTTTCCACTTTATGGCGTACGTCAGCCGAAGCATGGTTGCTGAGATAAGCATTCAACTCATCTTCGTTGATGTGACCTGGGGTGTTCAGGAGGTCGTTGAGTATATTTTTATTCATCGAATTCATGTGTTTCCTGGAATCAAGTACAAGAATGTTTTTTCTGATGTGTGTGTATGTGTATTGGAGGTGGCCAATGGCCAATAGTAGCTTGCATTCATTCGTTGCACTCTCATGCCGACAGTTTTCTCATTGCTTGTTCAAGTGCAATCCTTAAGTTGCGCTTGCCATTTTGTAAAAAGCTCTTAACTTGTTTTTCAGAGTATCCTGTTTGGGATGCGATGTCTTTGTAGCTTTTGTTGTCGTAGAAAAATAAGCGGATACATGTGCGTTGTTCATCACCCAGATTAGCGACTGCATCTTCCACCAATTTTTCCTTGGAAGGGCCAACTTTATCAAGAGCCAGCAGTCCTTCGTTTTCCATAAACTCAGTGTGGCCAACTTCCGTTTTTTGCCACTCCTCCTGTTTTTTCATTTCGCTCTTCCGGCGGCGCAGCTTGGCAATGCATTCGTTGCGGGAAACGGCGTAAACGTAAGCTTTGAAAGACTGAACGTTGGCGGTCGGCAGTTTGAGGTAAAGCGTTTTAAAAACATCGGCCACCACATCGCGGCTGTCGGCCTCGTTTTTCATCATTTTCAAACACACCCCGTATGACAGGTGGATGTACCTTTTATACAATTCCTCAAAGTATACTTGCTTTTGAGTCGAAGCAAACTTCGCTACCAGTTCTTCGTCCGTTAAGTCCTGGACAGGTTCTATGTTTCGGATATTTAGCGCCATTTAAAGGGTTCGGCAATTTTAGAGGGCAAATTTAACAAAATCATTAGCGTTGTATAAAGTTGTTTTTCGGCACTTCCGTTTTAACAACGACAAACCTCTGCCTTAGAATCAATCGATCATCACCTGCCACCTATTCTGTTTGCTCCGGTTAAACAAGGTCACCTGTAAAAACTTCAGGTGAAAAATTTACTGTAAAATACCGCAAAACGCCAGCCGTAGCTGCTTCTGATCCCCTTTTGAAAAGTCCGGTCTGGCCAGAACGTGAAGACAATGAATAGCCCGCAACTTGCATTATCTTTAAGTCCGGACACGATTCTCTCCGATTACTTTAGTATTTTTCGGTTTGAAAATCAGGCCGGCAAGTTACAGGTGTTTGTCAAAACTATATTCAAACCCTGTGCCCCGATCTTTGCATTCGCATTTTATCCCTCTCGTTTCAACCAAAAGACAACACAATTATGAGCAAGTACAAAATCAAAAGCGGTAAAGGAGAGCTGACTCTAACTAAAAGCAAAAGTCTGGTTGGATTAAAAACGTCCTCTAAAAGGGATGTTGAAAAAGCAGATTATGTCAAAAAAAGCCACCTCCCCAACCTCGGCGGCTTCAAAGTCGTATCTCTCAACAAGGAAGATGCCTCCCTGGATGATAAGCTAGACGAAGTGAGGAGCAGACGCGAAGTAGAAGTGGGCACGCACGTTTACTTTGCCGAAGGCAACAACCAGCCAATGGTACCAACCGGCGAGATCATGATCACTTTTCAGCCAGAGGTCGACATCGAAGAGCAGCTACTCGTTCTGGATGAATTCAAACTGGATCTCGTGGAAAGAAGAGGCGAGGACCAGGTTATTGCCAGGGTGACCAAAGAATCCAAAAACCCGATCAAAGTTGCCAGCCTGCTCCAGCAGGTTTCTTTGGTAAAAGTCGCCGAACCCGACCTTGACATGCTCCTCCAGGAATACGGGATCGCTTTGCCTTCCGACCACTTCCTTTCTGAAGAATGGCATTTGAAAAACGACGGCTACATCGAGATTGCAGGACATCGTACCGTAGCAGGCGCTGATGCCAAGGTCATTGATGCCTGGAATCGCCTGGGCAACATGGGCTCTTCGAAGGTGGTCATCGCTGTTATTGACAATGGTTTTGATATCAGTCACCCCGATTTAAAAAACAACGTTTACCGCCCTTTTGACCTTTGGACCCAATCCGACCGCCTCACCCAGGGAGATGCCTCGTTTACCCACGGTACGCCCTGCGCCAGTCTTGCCGTCGCTTCCCCCGATGGAAAAGGCATGGTCGGAGTTGCTCCCAACGCCAGGTTTATGCCCATCAGCGGCACCTCTTACAGCACCCGCGCCACGGAGCAAATGTTTGACTACTGCGCACGCAACGGAGCCGATGTCATCAGTTGCAGCTGGGGCACCACCAATCAGGGCTACCAGCTCAATTCTTTGAAAGAACAAGCTATTTCCAAAGCTGCCAAACACGGAAGAAATGGCAAAGGCTGTGTCATCCTCTTCGCCGCCGGAAACGAAGGCTATGATTTTGTCAACTTTTACAGCGCACACCCCGATGTAATCTGTGTGGCTGCCAGCGACAGCAAAGACCGTTACTCCAGCTATTCCAATCAAGGGATGGAAGTATCGGTCTGTGCCCCTTCCAATGGTGACTGGCCCCTCCTCGCAGCACGTGCTTACTGGGACCCCGGTTCGACTTTCCGCGGCGACGGCGTATGGCGGTACTGGGCCGACGGCATAGACCGGCCCGGCCCTTATAAACACTTTGGTGGCACCAGCGGAGCAACACCGATCGTTGCCGGCATCTGCGCACTGATGCTATCTGCCAACCCCGGCTTAACCGCCCGGGAGGTGAAAGAAATTTTACAAAAAACGGCCGACAAGATCGGCTCGCCGAATGAATACAACAACGGCCACTCCCGTAAATACGGCTATGGCCGCGTCAATGCCGACAAGGCGGTGGCCGAAGCTATCCGCCGCAAAGACGGAACCTCCGGCTCGGCCACCCCAACGCCAACCCAGGTCGAAACCAATATCTCCAAAGGCGAAGGGCTTTTCCGGTTCACCGTTGAGCGACAGACCCCGAAAGGATACGGTGTACAAATGGGGGTGTTTGCCGAATATGGCAATGTCCTGATCGCAGCCGAAAAGCTACAGAGGCAGTTTGCGGAGACCATCGTCGTCAATATCAATGAGCTGAATGGCAAAACGGTTTACAAAGTCATTGTCGGCGCATTTAGCAATAAAAGTGATGCTACCAATTTGCAAAAGAAAATGAAGGCGGCAGGTATTGATGGTTTTATTAAAGATTTAAAATCATTCGCCTGAGCCAAACCAAACCCTTATGAAAATTACTCCCTTACCCGGGATTTATTCCACCTTATTATGCCGTTAAAAATAATTATCCAGATATTCCTTGCCGCCCTGTTTTTGCTCGCCGGTATTTCCCATTTCCGCAATCCCCGGTTCTTTCTGAAAATAACAC
>JBFIJS010000384.1:0-4914 GCA_041600595.1 Saprospiraceae bacterium
CGATTAGCGGGCTTTCCTCCCGATTTTTGGGTACAATTGGAGAATTATTTGTTTCTTGGCTCCTCCTAAAAAAAACACCTTTCGCATGGAAGACCCACAAATAGTAGAAAACAAAGAGCTTAATATCTGGGAAGCGCTATTGCCCGTCATCGTACTGGTAGGCCTGTTGGCTTACAATGTCTGGGTGTTCGGCGACAATGCCCTGAGTGGTTCCAACCAGTTCATTCTCCTCATTGGCGGAGCGGCGGCAGCCGTGGTGGGGTTTCTCAACAAGGTGAGCTACGAGAAAATGATCGAGGAAGTTGGCCGCAATTTCCACTCCACCGCCGGGGCGATCATCATACTGTTGCTGGTGGGAGCTCTGGCCGGATCGTGGCTGGTCAGTGGCATCATCCCGGCGATGATTTACTACGGCCTGCAAATTTTACATCCGAGTATCTTCCTGCCCGCCACGGTCGTCATTTGCAGCATTATTTCCGTTGCGACCGGCAGTTCCTGGACGACCTCTGCCACCGTAGGCATTGCGCTGATCGGCATCGGCAAAGCCATCGGTATGCCGGTGGGGATGGTGGCCGGAGCCGTTATTTCGGGGGCTTATTTCGGGGATAAAATGTCGCCGCTGTCCGACACGACGAACCTTGCACCAGCCATGGCAGGCGGGGAATTATTCACTCACATCCGCTATATGGCCTTCACCACCGTACCGACCATATCGATCACCATCATCATTTTTATTCTCTTAAACCTGAGCCATACCGCCTCCGGAGCTGCGGATACCTCGACCATCCTGGCCTCTATCGAACAATCTTTTAATATCAATGGCTGGTTATTTCTGGTGCCCCTGGCCGTTATTTTGTTGATTGTCCGGAAAACGAAACCCATCGTGGCGCTGCTGATCGGCAGTTTGCTGGGAGCTGTTTTTGCCATCATTTTCCAACCCGAAGTCGTCAAAGAAATTGCGGGCGTCACTACGCTGGATTTTACCAGCGCCTACAAAGGCGTGATGATCGCCATGACCGAAGGTACCTCCGTTGCCACCGATAATGAACTGCTGCAAGACCTCTTTGGGGCCAAAGGCATGGCCGGCATGATGGGTACGATCTGGCTTATCATGTGCGCCATGGTGTTCGGCGGGGTGATGGATGCCATTGGGGCCTTGAGCCGCATCAGCAGTGCTTTGCTGAGTATGGCCCATTCGGTCTTTGGCTTGTTTGCCAGCACGGTGGCCAGTTGCCTGGCCCTCAATGTGACCGCATCCGATCAGTATCTGGCCATCGTCGTGCCGGGTAAAATGTTTGCGAAAGCGTACGAAAAAAGAGGCCTGGCGCCGGAAAATCTGAGCCGCACCCTGGAGGATAGCGGTACGGTCACTTCCGTATTAGTGCCGTGGAATACTTGCGGGGCTTACCAGTCGGGGGTCCTGGGTGTCTCTGTTTTCGATTATTTCGCTTATGCGATTTTCAATTATCTCAGCCCTTTTATGACGTTGACGTTTGCGGCCCTGAGCATCAAGATCAAGATGCTGGCCGACGACGAGTAAATTAATGATCGCCTGCGGCAAATGTATCTGCTTCCGGTTGGGGCATTTGCTCCCGACCCACTGGCTTGTAATTTTTACAGTTGGGTAAATGCTCCACTTTAAATCAAATCAGTTGGATGCCGCTGGAAAAACCATGCACATCCACCCATCATTTCTGCCAAAAACAATAATTAAATCCACGACTCTGCTTTTTTATATATCGATCTTCTTCCTGGCCTGTGAACCCTCCACCGAGAACAGTAAAACGCCGGTCACCTCCCAACCCGACACCTTGCCTTCCGGGCAGACAACAGCCATCGATACCACCCTGCCCTCTCCGTCATTGGTGGATGAAGATACCCTCCATCAGACCAACCAGAAAGCAGCGGTTACGCCACCAGCGTACCGGTTTCCCTACCTTCTGAACAAGCCCGATGACACTTATAAACTTTCCAAAAAACTCATTGAGATTTCAGGGCTGAGCCTTTCGCCCGATGGCCAGCAACTCATCGCCGTCAATGACGAACAGGGCAAAATATTTTACCTCAACAAAACCAATGGGAACATCGAGCGGGAAGTAAAATTCGGGGGAAACGGTGATTACGAAGGCATCGAAGCGGTTGGTGAAAAAATATATGTCGTACAGAGCAATGGCGACGTTTTTGAGGTCAAAGATCCGGACAAAGACAAACCGGATACCAGGGAACACGAAACCAAATTAAATACCAAGTACGATGTGGAAGGCCTGGGTTATGATGCTGCGAACAACCGGCTGTTGCTGGCCTGCAAAGGTAAGGCCGGCGACGACAAATCGTTGAAAGGGAAGCGGGCCGTTTATGCCTTTGATCTGGCAGAAAAAAAACTCGGCAAAGAACCCGTTTACGTCATTGACCGGAGTGAGATCAAAGCCCGTTTCAAATCGGGAGATGTTTCCCAAAAATTACTGGATATCTTTACCTCTGACTATGCCTCCGACGCCTTCGGCCCCTCCGGCATTGCTATTGACCCAAAAACTTCCGATATTTGTATTATCTCTTCGGTGGGTAAGTTGCTTGTTATCCTCTCTCCAACTGGTATAATAAAATACATGGAACATCTGGACGCCTCTATTTTTAAACAACCGGAGGGAATTTGTTTTGACAAGGATGGTACGCTTTACATCAGTACCGAAGGAAAAGGCGGCAGGGGAAAAATTTTCCGCTTTTCCCAACAATAATCTACCTAACCAACGGCCTTTCTGGCAGACGAACTTTAAACACACCATACACTTTAGGATAGCTATTTATTTCAGGATACTGCGCGCTGCTTATCGGTGTGCAGACCCACAAACCATACGGATCACTATGAAAAATCTCATGAACCTGGCCATTCTTTGCAGTTCGGCCTTTTTACTGACCGCAAACCTCACCTTTGCCCAACCCGACGGGATTACTCAAACCTCCGGGCTTGATTGTTTCGAGGCCTACCACTTCTGCGCCAGATACCCCTCGTCCACCCTTAGTCTGAGCACACCTTTGCCCGATGGAAACGGGATCACCCTGCATTCCGCAGATGGATTTTCCGAGGTGATGATCGGTGGCTTTCCGCTGTCCGACGACCTGAGTACAAAATCCCTTTTCCTGGCCTCCGCCAGAGAGAAGACTGCTGCTCAGCTGGAACCAAAGGTGATTTCTGCCTTATTTGGTGAAGACTTTTACGAATGTTATTTTATGATAGACCGTGCCTATTACTTTCACCAATGCTTTGTGTTCGAAGACTATTTTGTTCAGTTGGAAATTAAAGTGCCCATTAATATGCCGGACAAACTGCTGCTCCTGCGGCAACAAATCCATCTTGAATTCGGACCAGTGCAACCGACAAACAAGGTATCTACCGGGGCTGAAATTGGCGGGCTGAGGGACTGAGTCCCTGGCCGGTAAGCCCGATCCGCCAGTTGACAAACGGGTGTTTTAAATAACTCATGTTACGCAAGAAATGCGGAGCAGCATAGACCTCGCCTTTTGAAGGGCCGAGCAGAATGATGCAAAAGGCTTGAGCCATTCTCCGGCCCGCATTTTAGAGTATTTTTTTTGCGCGTTGCGTAACATGAGTTAAATAACCAAAAGTAGTCGTGAAAACACGACCTTATTTCCGCTTGCTCTTCCGCTCACTTTCTTTGTAATTCTTCTCTACACTGCCGGAAACGTAGTTCCAGAAATCTTCCATCATCGGTTGGATAGAAACCATACTGGCCATGGCCCGTTCGGGAAATTGCTGGGTGAACCGATAGGTAATGGAAGCTTTTTTGGTGTCAGGATCGATCGCATCAGCCCGGTCAAAAAAGTTGAGGCTGGAGCCGTAAATACACAACAGGATCGCACCCATGATCAGCCCGCTGCTCAGCTGCGTAGCCATGCTGACATTTTCCTTTTTGAAAACGCCTTCCAGCCACGAAACAATAATCCGGATCAGGAAAACAGCCAGGATAAAGCTCGCCAACAGGGCAATGAAAAAGAGGATGCTGCTATCTGTTTTGATAAAGGAGCCCAACAACTCGGTTGAGAAAGGAACGATATTCAACGACAGCAAAAGGGCAAAAATGACGGTAAGGGAAAGGGTTACGGTGCGGATGATTTTCTGTGAAAAACCGAGGTAAAAGCCGTACACCACCAGGAGGATAAAAATAATATCAACAACCATGGGATTGAATGTTCTCGCTCGCTACAGGCAAATCAACAAATGAGCCGGGAGGTTAAATAGTGACAGCTCAACTTATAGCATTTTTCTGACGAGCACCTTTTAGGAAATTTGTGAAGGTTCTTTTGACGCCGGCTTTTGCTGACAAAAGACCGACGCTTTCATTTCTGTTGCAATATTCTTGCCAATGCATTACCTCACAGTATTTTAGATATTATTTTAATTTCCCATGTTTAAAACGAGCCTAAATACGAAGCCGGGGAGGCTTTCGCTTGTATATAATTTGTAATATAAGCGGCCTTTCCGTTATTTGCACCTATTTCACCATGAATACCACATTATGAAAGCACCCGTCATCTGCCTCTTGTTGTCCGCTTTATTCCTCACCTCCTGCGTAATGCCTGCTTCAGACAAAGACCACCAATCGGACGAGCAGGGCGAATGGAACTCAAAACTACCCGACAATTTTTTTGAGGAGCAAGTACAAGAACCGGGCAACCAAAGCGGTATCACCAACCTCCGCAACCCGAACGAAAAAGACCCGTTGCCGAAGAAAGAACGAGAAGCCCGGTTTTTCCCTGAATACACGGTCAGTTACAATTTTCTCCGGTCGGACCGCACCCTGATCCTGCCCCCGGAACTCAACAATATTACCGGCCTGAGCCTGTCGCCCGACGGTCGATCCTTCATCGCCCTCAACTACAAGGATGGCGATATTC
>JBFIJS010000385.1:0-4897 GCA_041600595.1 Saprospiraceae bacterium
AACAACGAGACGGTTACTGTTGGGCTGAGAAATTACGGCCAATTGCCACAGACCCTCTTTGATTTTTTCTACTCCGTAAATGGTGTTAACGTCAACATCCCGATGCCCCAGGATGGATTTTTTACCGGAGTGATCGGCAACGATAGCACGCAAACGCTGCAATTTGAAACCACTTTCGACTTTTCGGCTCCCGGCCTGTATGTGATCGAAGCATGGACGGCTCTGGAGGGTGACAGCGATATCACCAATGATACCTTCAGGGTGGAATTCCTGAACTCTTTTCCCAATCCCGTTAAAGAAGATTTTGAAGACCTGGCCATTCCGGACGACTGGACGACCGATGCATTGTTTTCCTTTTTTGCTCCGGGGTCGCACAACAATCCAACCTCTGTTTTTGGCGTCAACCTGTATGAAACCAACCCCACTTTTAACTTAACAACGGGCAGAATCGGTCCGGTCTCGGCAGGCGATACCCTGTCCTTCGATTACCGTTTTGTCGATTGGTTTGCCGGAACCGAGCCGACCCAGCTGAGTGGCAGCGATTCCCTGCTGGTGCAAATTTCCGGCGATTGCGGCAAGACGTTTGAAACGGTCCTGGTCATTGATAGTGTCAGCCACGTTCCGTCAGCTGATTTTACCAACCTCTTTGTATTGCTCGACGATTACAATGGCCTGACTATCCAGGTACGGTTCCTGGGCAAATGGGGCAACGGCGATTACTGGGCTGATCTCGACAATATCAACATTCAAGGCGTTTGCCCGGTGTCTTTCGGGTCGCTGGTCGATATCGATGGTGCTTTTGCTAACGACACCAATGGCGTGGTAACCATCACGCCCATTGCCGGCACCGGTCCGTACACTTTTAACTGGAGTACCAATGAAAGCCAGGAAGGCGATGTAGGGGTTTTGGAAAACATCGGCCCCGGCCCTTATTTCGTAGACATTACCGATGCCAACGGCTGTATGGAAACCATCGTTTTCGAAGTAGGGACGTTGGTCGCTACGGACGAGGTTTTTGGCGTAGAAGCCATCACGCTTTACCCCAACCCCACCAGAGGACTGGTGAATTTACATGTCGAACTGGCAGCGACCATGGATGTGCAAACAAGGGTCATGGATCTGAGTGGCCGCATTGTGTGGGCATCCGAACAGGACAGTGTACAGGACGTGCAACAACAGTTTGATCTGAGCGGTCAGCCGGCGGGGCTGTATATCGTGCAAATCATCGCCAACGGAAAACCATACTTTGCCAAGCTGGTGGTTGATCAATAAGCACTACTTGTTGAAAAGATGATAACAGGTGACCCCGGATTTCAGACGTCGCAGAAAAAGGTCGAACAGGGGGCACTCTGAAGCTAAAACCGGTACCGGAGTCTCCTGGTACCGGTTTTTTGTCTTTTTACGCAATAGTTGGTTTTAAATATGAATACAATAGTTTTGTTTCTTTGTGAAACTTGGAGCGACTTTCATTCATCCCAATTCAGGCACCATAAAACCATTTAACCATCCAATCGTTTTCTCTCCATAATAAAGCACCAGCTATACATGAAAATCGGAATTGTTTGTTATCCAACTTTTGGCGGAAGTGGCGTTGTGGCCACAGAACTGGGAATGGGCCTGGCCCGTAAGGGACATGAGGTCCATTTTATTACTTATCGGCGGCCGGCCCGTTTGGCTACTTTCCAGGCGAATGTATTTTACCACGAAGTGACCGGCGAAGACTATCCCCTGTTTGAATATCCGCCGTACGATACGGCGCTTGCCAGTAAAATGGTCGAAGTTGTAAAATACGAGAACCTCGACCTGTTGCACGTGCATTATGCTATCCCACACGCAACGGTGGCCTATATGGCCAAGAAAATACTTCTCAGGGAAGGCCGGTACATTCCCGTAATTGTCACTTTGCACGGTACCGACATTACGCTGGTGGGGGAAAACCCGGCATTCAAGCCAGTGGTCGAGTTTGCTATCAACAAGTCGGATGGCGTTACGGCGGTGTCCAATTTTTTGAAAGAAAAAACTTTGTCACAGTTTCAGATCGACAACGACATCCGGGTCATCTACAATTTTGTAGACTTTGAGCGTTTCCGGAAAATCGATAAGGATCATTTTAAAAAAGCCATTGCGCCGGAGGGAGAGCCCATACTGACACATATTTCCAATTTCCGGAAGGTAAAACGGGTTGAAGACGTGATCCGTGTTTTTCAAAAAGTTTACGAAAAAATCCCCTGCAAGCTCATGTTGATCGGCGATGGCCCAGAGCGACGGCACGCCGAAGACCTCTGCCGGCAAATCGGCCTCTGTCACGAGGTGCGTTTTTTGGGAAAACAAGATGCCGTGGAAGAGCTGCTTGCGATTTCCGACTTGTTTTTGATTCCTTCGGAAAATGAGAGCTTTGGACTGGCAGCCCTTGAAGCCATGGCCTGCGAAGTGCCGGTCCTGTCTTCCAATGCCGGAGGCTTGCCGGAAGTTAATATCCACGGTGAAACCGGGTATATCAGTGAAATTGGAGATGTTGAAGATATGGCGGCCCACGCTATTTCTATTTTGAGCGATAAAGAAGAGTTGAAAAAATTTCGGCGGAATGCGCTCCGGCAGGCTGAACGTTTCGATATTCAGCATATTCTTCCGGAATATGAGGCCTACTATAATGAGGTGCTGGAAAGATCATTGCACGCAGCATAAAGGGGCTGCTCCGGTTTTTCTTAGTGGCTTTTGCCGGCAGTATCCTGATTTTGCGAAACCATACTTTCAGATTATTGTTCTCAAAGTGTTAATATTTGCCCAAAAGCTCAAGAATGGCTTGAAATTCTCTGGTAATGCAGTTACTTTGCTTGCTGTTTTAAACATGTATTAAATATTCTTTTATGAAAAGAACCTTACTTGCCATTGTTTTTTCACTTATCACCGTGTTTGCTTTCTCGCAAAGCTATCCGGATGGCAGTGACGGTTTCCGCAGCCCCCAGGAAACGCTCTACGAGCAACCAACTATTTCCATTTATCCAAATCCAGCTACCAATTTCATCAGTGTTGACCATGACGAAAACGTCAAATCTATTGTAGTTTTCAATTTGGTAGGGCGGAAAATCATTTCTTTCCAGGATATTCAGAAAAACGAACCATACGACGTCAGCACTTTGCCCAACGGCATGTACCTCATTCAGGTAATCAACAACGCTGATAAAATCATAACTACCCAGCGCATCAGCAAGCGGTAGTGCTTTTAAACACCATGACCTTTCAAGCCCCTGCCCGGTGAATCCGGGAAGGGGCTTTACTTTTAGCCCCTGCACCAGATAGCGGAAAAACAGCCCCAACGATCTGCCGGTGTTCGTTATTGGACGAAAAACGCCCGCCACTGAACAGCTTTTTCGCTGTTTTATTTCACAACATACTGTTTGTTAGTTCTTTATGAAAAAGGCACAGCCATTGATGGGAATAAAACATCTTCAGTTTTTAAATTTACTTTCCGAATAGAGAAAGGGCATCAATTGATCACCTTTCTCTTTTCTTTTTTTAGTGCACTTCAAGGACACCGAATGACTCGCCGCCGTTGAAAAACTCTCCCCACCTTTATCGTCCACATCAAGACAACTTACCCGGAAAGATTATATTCTCCTCAACTTAACACCTTCACTTATTGTCTTTTCCCTACCTTAACAGCCCAAAATGAAAATGTCTGCTATGCATATTGTAATAATTGGCAACGGGATCGCTGGTATCACCGCCGCCCGCCACATCAGAAAGCTCAGCGATTACCGCATTACCGTCATCTCCGGTGAAACTGATCACTTTTTCTCCCGCACTGCACTGATGTACGTCTACATGGGGCACATGCGCTATGAGGACATTAAGCCCTACGAGGACTGGTTTTGGGAAAAAAACCGCATTGAACTCGTGCGCGGCTATGTGGAAAAAGTAGATACGGCAGCCAAATCCCTGGAATTTGATGACGGACAAAAATTGAGTTACGACAAACTCATCCTTGCTTGCGGCTCTAAATCAAATAAATTCGGATGGCCGGGGCAAGAACTCAACGGCGTGCAGGGACTTTACGACTACCACGACCTGGAGGCCATGGAATATTATAGTGAAGGGCTGAAAAAGGCTGTGATTGTTGGGGGAGGATTGATCGGGATTGAGATGGCAGAAATGTTCCACTCCCGCCACATTCCGGTCACCTTTCTGGTACGGGAAAATAGCTTCTGGAATGCCGTTTTGCCAGAGGAAGAATCGGCTATGATCAACCGCCATATCCTGGAAAATGGCATCGACCTGCGGCTCGAAACAGAACTCAAGGAAATCTGGGGTGAAAAGGGAGGCCGGGTTAAAATGGTACTTACCAATAAAGGCGAAAAAATCCACTGCCAATTCGTAGGCCTTACCGTTGGGGTTAGTCCCAATATCGATTTTTTACAGTTTGGGGAAATAGAACTTGGCAAAGGCGTCCTCGTCAACGAATACCTGGAGACAAATGTGCCCGATGTTTATGCCATCGGAGATTGTGCCCAACTGCAAAATCCGCCCGCCGGCCGCCGACCTATCGAAGCCGTTTGGTATGTAGGCCGCATGATGGGCGAAACGGTCGCTCACACAATTTGTGGGAATAAAACAAAATATGAACCCGGCATCTGGTTTAACTCTGCCAAATTTTTTGATATTGAGTATCAGGTATATGGCGATGTGCAGGCCAATGCCCCGGATCATCATGCATCCATTTACTGGGAGCATCCGGCTGGCCGTAGCAGCATTCGAATTATTTATGATAAAAATAATAATGCTGTTCTTGGATTTAATTTAATGGGCGTTCGCTACCGGCACGAGGTATGTGAAAAATGGCTTCGGGAAAAAACACCGGTTGAAGACGTTTTGCAAAATCTCGGTATCGCCAATTTTG
>JBFIJS010000386.1:0-4889 GCA_041600595.1 Saprospiraceae bacterium
ACAATAGCAGGCACCCGCACCTGAACATCGCTAACCTCAGGGAATATTCAATAATTTGTGCGTTTGCAGGCTCAGTCGCCATTGGGGGTTTTTCAAACAGAAATCAATCGCCAGTTTCGTATTTTCTGCAGTAAAAGCGCCATCCATGGGCTGTATAAAAAAATGGGAAAAGTCCAGATGCTCGTAAAGCTGTGGTTCGGCCCCCGGTTGGGGATACACCAATTTCAACTCGTCGCCATTCTTGATTTTCAGTTCAGCGCCGGCCTTTGGGCTCACACAAACCCAATCCAGACCGGCGGGCGGTTCGCAGGTTCCATTGGTTTCGACCGCTACTTCAAAGCCGGCCCTGTGAAAAGCGTCGATCAGTACTGCATCCAGTTGGAGAAGGGGCTCGCCGCCCGTACAAACGACATAGGGCTTCCCCGACTGCGTATCGCCCCACAGGCGGGCCACCAGTGCTGCCAAATCCGCAGCCTCGTATTTGCCGCCGTTTTCACCATCCATTCCCCAAAAATCAGTATCGCAAAACTGACAAATCGCTTTGTGGCGGTCTTCTTCCCGGCCGCTCCATAAATTGCAGCCGGTAAAACGGCAAAAGACCGCCGGCCGGCCAGCCTGGGCACCTTCACCTTGTAAGGTGTAATATATTTCCTTGATTTTGTACAAGCTTCTAAAATTTGGTTATTACAAACGCCGAATTTCGGGGCGCCTCACTCCTTAACTGCCTTGATCAGGTAATAGTTGAAAATGGCCCCCTTTTTTAGCAGGCTGTTCCCGACAATCTTTAGCCCCTGCCTCTCCACCAGATCGATATATTCAGGCAAACTCAACTGATGGGGATGCAAAATATCACCGGGCACCAAACTAAACAAATGTTTGGCCAGCAGGTTGTTATGGGCATCGATAGATAAATAAAGCATCCCGTTTACCTTTAATGCAGCACTTAAACTGGCCATTGATTTTTCCAGGTTATCCACATGATTGATAGCGTTCAGGCAAAATATTTTATCGAACGCCACCTGCTCCTGCAACTCCTCCAATCTTAGTTTCCGAAACGTCGTGGCCGGAAAACTTTGCCGGTCAAAATGCGGTATGCGCTCCTGGTAAAAATCCAGCAAGGGGTCGATAGCGACTACCTCATTTTCCGGAAACATCATGAACAACCCCGCCGGGCCGCATCCGGCGTCGAGCACCTTATCGGAGTGCGCTACCGTGATGTTTTCCCGGATTAGAAAACGCTTCCAGTAGTCCCTTTTCCAGGATAAATACGTCGCTACCGGGCGGTTTCGCAAATAACGTCGCCACCACAAGGCCTCAAAAAATTGCGCTATTCGCCATCTGATTTTCATGCGGCGAAAGTAAAGGTAATTTTGCAATGTCATCAGACATACAGCACGTGAACTCCGTCGGCCCTGGCAAAAACAAACCATTGAAAAATAAATAGAAAGTATCCACCGTGCAGGCCGTTTCTTTTTTATAATTTCGGGCGAATTAAGAAAAGAGTAGGACATCTTTCTTTCATTCAGCCAAATATAAAAAACAGGCGCTTGTGTTGTAAAAAGCTGTAAACCAGAAAGCTGTAAAATGGGGATATCGCAAAATCCAGAAAGAATCTTACACAGGATAATTATTTTTTACCAGATCGATCGATAAGTGAACCATCTTTCCAATTCAGCATTTCAAAATAGGTTTACACAATACACACATCCATTTTAAAAGACCAGGCATTAAACATCCGACCATGCTATTTGCAATAGGAACAAAAGTAAAATTTTTACACACCGGCGATGAAGGTATTGTCCGGGCCAGACTCGAAAAGGGAATGGTCAGCGTCTATTTACCAAAGGACGACATGGAAATCCCCGCCGCAGAAGAAGATTTGATCAGGGCGGAAATGCCGCAAAAAAGTCCGGTCAAAGCGAACGTGGTGGAAGGGAAAAAAGAGCCCGTAAAAACAAAGCCGCCAGCCGTTAAGGTCCAGACACAGTACACCATTCTCAAAAGTGCGGGTATCCAGCTGGCTTTTATCGCCGTGGAAGACCGGGAAGGCCTCACCGAAAAGTACCTGATCTATCTCATCAACGATACGCAGTACGATATCATCTTTAATATCAAATTCTGGCTCAATTACCGCTCTGAAACCTGGAGTGATAAACTCGGCGCTACCTCTTATCTCGAACTGGGTTCGATGCTCTACGACGACCTGAATGAGGCTCCCGAGTTTGACATGGAAGTCAGTTGGATAACGACCGAGGGAGTCGGCAAACCGCTCTCTAAGTCACTGAAAATCAAAGCAAAATCCTTTTTCAATACCATGCGGACAGCCCCGCTGATCAACCAGCCGGCACATATTTACAAGCTCTTTGATAAACCGGTTGCTGATAATGACACGGAGGTGGAGGACCTGGAGGCTTACACCAGGAGGCACGCTAAACCAGGCTGGGCCATCGAACGTAAAGCCGGGTCATCAGATTCGCACAGCTCGCGTGATTTTGCGGAGTTTTCTCTGGAGCTGGATTTACACATCGAAAAACTGAGGGAGGACTTCCACGATTTGTCCAAGGCTGAAATCCTGGCCATCCAGTTAAGCACTTTTGACGCTTACATCAATGAGGCGGTGCGCCTGCAGGTGCCCGGCGTTTTTGTGATACACGGTGTGGGTAAAGGCAAACTGAGGAATGCAATCGCTACCCGCCTGATGAACCACCCCGATGTCATGACTTTTAAAAATGAATTTCACCCAAAATATGGCTGGGGGGCCACGGAGATTATTTTTTGATCGATTATTTTACGGGTAAAAATATCTCCGCCATCATACAGCGAACGCTGCCGCCGCCGTGTTTCTCAATCACCGGAATGGGTGCGTGTAAAATTTGCGTATGCTTCTCAATCTGTGCCACCTGGTTGCTGCTCAGCGAATGGTAAGCCTGTGAAGACATAACCAGAAAGGTAGTGCCCTCCTCGTTCCGCACTTGCAGCATATTACCGGCAAAATGCATCATTTGATCCAGTGTGATGGCAACAACTTCTTTACCGGTAGCCGAAAATTTTTCCAGCAACATGGCCCGTTCTTCGGGGTCTTTTACGGTATCAAGACAGATTACCACGAACGTTTCACCCAGCGCCATCATCACATTCGTGTGGTAGATTTCCTGATTGTCGCCATCGACAGCATGAAACGCAACTGGCTCAAAATCAGCAATTTCGCAAAATCTATGCAACAGATCCAAGGAGGTACGCGGGCTGAGGCAGGCATAAGCCAGGCGATTGGGCCGGTCGAGGATTAGACTGCCTGTGCCTTCCAGGATGATGCCGTCCTCTTCGTAAGATTCCAGCTCTATTTTTTTTGCGATGTGAAACTGATCCATCAACTGATCGATCACATCGTCTCTTCTTTCCAGCCGCCGGTTTGGGGAGAGCATCGGGTAGGTGATAACCAGGCCGTTCTGGTGAAAAGTGATCCAGTTGTTTGGAAACACAGCATCCGACTTGACAGGCGAAGCGGTGTCTTCCACTACAAAAACCCGGACGCCCTGGCTGCGTAAACTAGCGACCATCGCATCGAATTCCTGCACGGCTTTTTCTTTTATCTCGTGTGGTTGTAAACCCTCGTCTTTGGATTGAAAAGCGTTGCTGGCAGCCGTTTCTTCGTTGAACCCAAAGTTGGCCGGGCGAACCATCAAAATATTGGAAGTCGTTTGTAAAATGGTTTTATTCATTGGTCAGTTTTTTAAAATGGCTGCAAAGAAAAACTATTTGGCGGCTCATGTTACGCAACGGGCAAAAAAATTACCCTGAAATGCGGGCCGGAGAATCGCTCAAGCCTTTTGCATCATTCTGCTCGCCCCTCCAAAGGTTTATAAGGGGCGGCGTCGTTGCCGGCACTCACTCCCCTGTCCATCGGGGAGCTCTTTTTTCCCGGAAAGCCCTGAGGCCCTCCTGACCGTCTCTGGTCCCAATGGTTTTCATGAGCATATCGTATAAATATTGGTGTTCCGTCCGGCTGGGCTGGATATGATCAAAGGCTTCCAGACCGAGCCTGATCGCTGAAGGGCTGTTGCGCTGTATTTCGTCTGTGACCTCCGCAATCGCTGCCGGCATCTCATCGGCAGTCACCACCTTGGTTACCAATCCATATTGTGCCGCTTCCTCTACGGGCAAGTTATACCCCCGGATACACCAATCGATCACTTTACGCGCCGGCATTACTTTTAACAACGCCGCCATGACCTGAAAGGGATACAAGCCTCTTTTAACTTCCGGCAATCCAAATTTGATCCGGGGCTGGGCCAGTACGATATGACAGCCGGCCAAAAAGAAAAAACCACCGGCATAGACATCACCCGTTACAGCAGCGATTGTTGGTTTATGGATTTTATTGAATAATTCCCCGATCAATACTTCTCCATCGGGCTGGGGGATGGTGGAATTATTTTCCTCGATAAAACCGGCCATAGCTTTTAAATCGGCCCCGGCACAAAAAACCGGTCCGTTGGCTTTGATGACCACTACCCAGATGTTTTTTGTAAAATGTGCATAATGCATCGCAAAGGCAATTTCGTTGATCATCTGCGGATGCAAAGCATTTTTTTTAGCCGCCCGGTTCAGGGTAATAAATAAAACGTGATCCGCTTCTGCAATTTCCAAAAAGGCAAATTGTTGCTGGTGAATGGGAGCGACTTTTTCTGGCTGGTATAAATTCATTGGCTATTTTTTGTCTGGAAAAATAATTCCCCGTTTTTACTTTTATTTTTTTTTTAAAATTAATTTTCTTCCCAAATTAATAAATACCGTGTAATTTAAGTATGTTTAAAAAATGCGGAGCAGGAAAAGTCGCTCTTTTGGCAACACCCGGAAGTGCTCCTCAAGGGATTTTAAGGGGCGGCGTC
>JBFIJS010000387.1:0-4856 GCA_041600595.1 Saprospiraceae bacterium
ACGCCCGCAGTCATGCCGGTAAATGCCGGGAAAATGATGGCAAAAACCGTAAAAAATCCAATTGGAATAATAGGTGAAGGGGCGTCATTGGTTGGCGCAGGCTTACTACCATTGGCTGGCCCGATGGTCGGGAGAGTACCGTTCTGTGCCGCAACGGTATCCGGGGGGAGTTCGACAGAATTGGCCGGCACTTCCGCAGGCTTCGGAACGAAAACATCCGCAACGGTGGTCATCGGATCAAAATCGTGGGTATTACTGTACTCCGTGGTTCCGACAAAAAATGCAACCAGCGATATAGCCAGCGTGAACACCACGACATAGAGGGCCTTCACGCCCAGATCGGCCCCTTTGGCCAGCATGATATAGGTCAGCCCCAGGAGCGCCGGTATCCCGACGGTCTGTTTCTGTTCGAGCAGCCAGACCAACCAGGCCGGTATCGAAAACGTCTCGATCAGGTACTGAAAAAGCGACGTAAAGGCTTCGGCAAAAGCCATGATATAAAAAGCAACACTAATGGCCTGCGACATGTACAGCGCCATACCAATGGAAGAACCGATCACCAGACCGAACGACCGGGAGATGATGTAGTACTCTCCCCCACCTTCCACTTTTTGGTTGGTAGCGATTTCAGCAATGGCCATCGCCGTGGGAATGGTCACCGCGTGCCCGATCAGGATGATAGCAATCGTTCCCAAAAAACCTACCTGCCCGACCGCAAACCCAAAGCGGAGGAACATAATTGCCCCCAGGATGGTGGAAATTGCGGTGAAGAATACAGGTGCGGTTCCGAATTTTCTTAGCTCTTTCAATGGTTATGGCGGATTGTTTCGGCCAAGTTACAGCTCCTTAACTTAAGTGATGGGAAATATTTCTGCCGAATAGGTTTTGGTAAAACTGTCAGCAAACGGTGCAGCTGCGGCAGCCCGATTTTTGAACCTATATTCCATGTGAAATTCCTTTCCGGTTCAGCTTCTAAGTTCAAAGCACAGGCTTCCCCCACAGCTTTGCTAATTTGCGGTAGCAAATAGTGCGACATGAGAAGCTCTTTTTACAGTCAATTGCCAGCGGCTCCGTTGATAAACTGCAGCCGCTGTGGCCAGATCAAAGTTCCACGATGCCGTTGGGCGTCTCAATCACCGCGGTTATTGAGGGGGTATCTGCCACCCCAAACTTCATGCTGACGTTCAGGGAATGGACAGCTGCTTCGATCATGAAAGGTGTCGGGTGCATACTCCGCAACTCAATGAGTTTACAAACCTGAGGCAGCGAGTTGGTCGGGTGGTCCGCTCCTTTCCAGTCGATGACAAACGGCAATACTTCCACCTCCGGCTCGGGCAGGGTCACGGTGGCTTTCCAGATCAGTTTGGTACCATCAGGTTTTTTGCGGGTACCTCCCTTGAGGTGTCCCAGCCGGGGATCAACGGTGGAGAGGTAAGCCGAATCGCGGCCCAGGTCATTGGATTTTACAGCCCAGCGGGTAATTTTCGGCTCGGTCACCAAATCAATACCCATCCAGCGCTGGCCGGTGAAGGTGTCGTTGGTGGGGTCGGGAGCAATAATTTCCAGGTAACAGGTTTTGCCGAGATGCACGAGTGCGTTGTGGGTGCCTTGACTGCGATGCTGACCGCCCATGACAGGGGCTACGCCTAATTTTTTTTCGAGATCAGCAACGGCTTTTTCAAGGTTGGGGACAGCATAGACCAGGTGGTCTACATCGTCGAGCGTACGAATCATGTGTTTTAAAGGTTGGTTTAGAAATTAAAAATTTAAAAGTATGGAAATTATTAGTGATAAAAGAAACGGGCTGGCATAAAATATTCTCCGGCCGGGGAATGGCCAAATTCTGTAACACTCAGGTCCATCCGCTCCCCTGGCCCTCTGAATTCTGTCAAATCCTTTATTTACAGGCCAAAACCCGATCGGACCTGATGATGAATCCGGAACGGAATAAAAACACTTCCCGTTGAAACCTGCCAGGTGCCCCCCGGCATATGATCAGAAGGAAAGTTGCGTGATGGGAGCGGGGATGCTGCTCTGCGCCGGAGAAAATTCAGTGGAGCGCTGTAAACAGTTACAGGCCACAACAGGAATAAATTGTAAAACAAATTCAGTAAAACTGGTTCTCAAAGCTGGCAACTCCTGTAACTTTGCGCCCTTTCAATCAAACCACCTTGTCCAATACCTATTCATCAATTTGAACAACCTCATCATCGACATCGGAAATACCCGTACGAAAGCGGCCTTATTCTGCAAAGATGAATTGGTACGAAAGGAAGTATGGGAAAAGCCAACGGTGGCAGCCCTCAAGCAACTGGCATACAACCAAAACCCGGAAAATGCCATCCTTTCAAGCACGGCAAACGTGCCCGTCGAACTGGAGCAGTATTTACAAGAAAAATTCAGGTATATCCGGCTTCAAACCGACACCCCTCTGCCCATCCCTGTCCAATACCAAACACCCAATACGCTGGGGAGAGACCGAATTGCCGCCGCCGCGGGGGCAGCACATCTGTTTCCCGGTAAAAATGTACTGGTCATTGACGCCGGCACTTGTATCACCATGGACCTGGTGACCGAAACGGGCGGTTTTGCTGGTGGGAACATCGCACCGGGGGTGGAGATGCGCTTAAAGGCTATGCACCATTTCACGGCCAATCTGCCGCTGGTGGATCAGGGGCAGTGGCCCGGAACAGCAGCCGGCGGCACAACGCCTGCTTCCTTTCTCGGGAACTCCACCGAAACGGCCATCCGCAATGGCGGAGTGCTCGGAGCATTGCTGGAAGTAACTTCTTTTATGGAAAAATGCCGCCGGCGCTACAAACCGCTGACCGTCGTTTTTACCGGAGGAGATGCTGATTTTTTTGTCAAAAACATTAAAACCAAGATATTTGCAAACCAAAATTTGGTCTTGATCGGACTAAATAAAATATTACAACATAATGTCGAAAAATTTTAACCAGGAAAAAGAGAAGAATGGCCCCGTTTGCAGCGGGGAACAAGAAGCAAAAACGGACCGGTTGAAACCACTTTTATCATTTATATTCTTCCTGTTTATCTGCGGTCAGTCTTTCGCTCAGCCAAAAGACAATGCGCCCTACTCCCGCCTCGGCCTGGGAGAACCCGTTAGTCAGTCTTTATCTTCAGCAGCGTTTGGTGGCTTGTCGGCCACCTACATGGACCCCCTGCACGTCAACCTGCTCAACCCCGCTTCCTATGGCTGGCTGGGGTCGGCTACTTTTGAAGCGGGCATGTACGCAGAACGATCTACCATCAAGACCAACGAGCAATCCGCCACCGTGTTGAGCGGTAACCTCAGTCACCTGGTTCTGGCATTCCCCATGAGGAACGCCCTGAATGATGTACTGGAAAACAAACAGCGCAAGATCTTCTGGAGCATGAACCTGGCTCTCCTGCCCAACACCAATATTGGCTATGATATCCAGACAGTGGAATCCAATGCCGTGTCTGATTCCATTTTAAATATTTTTCAGGGAACAGGCGGCACCAATAAATTGGTCTGGGGAAATGGGGTGCGTTACAAAAATTTCTCCGCCGGCATCAACCTGGGCTACATGTTCGGACAGCTGGAAAGCACCCGGGAGGTTATCATTCAGGATATTGGCAACGCTTACACTGACCGCTTTATCGATAATATTTCGGTCCGGGCCGTTCAATGGACGATCGGGGCACAGTACAAACTGGATCTGGATAAGAAGGAACAGCAGGATGGGGAAAGGTACGTCAGCAATAAAAGCCTGATCTTTGGACTTTATGCCACTCCAGCCTCCGATTTCTCCACCAATACTACGGCCCTACGGATCGGGGTCAACAATCTGCTGTTCACCCAGGATACTGCTTTTAACGAGACGGACCTGGAACAAAACGGGCGGCTGCCTACGGAGGTAACCTTCGGTGTGATGTACCAACACCTTAATAAATTGCGGTTCGGACTGGAATACAGCTACGCCAATTGGAGCAATTACGAGAACGAAGCCAAGCCAGACCGGCTCTACGATAGTAATCGAATTGCCATTGGTGCGGAATACTCACCCAACGCAAGTTCCTACAATAACTACCTCCAACGTATCCGTTACCGGGCCGGCTTTTATTATAAGGATGACCCCAGATTGGAAGATTTGAAAAATTATGCCCTAACTTTGGGGTTTGGATTGCCCGTCATTTTGCCACGTGGCCAAACCTCCTTTGTCAATATCGCTTTTGAATTCGGGCGCTTTGAAACTGATAACCAGATCGATGAGAACTTTATGAAATTGTCTTTAGGCTTTACTCTTAATGACGGCACTTGGTTCTACAAACGTAAATTTAGATAAGAACGGCAAACGGTGGATGGTAGATGGTGGATGGATTTCTGTCAACCTGCTGCTCTCAGCCGCAAACCGGCAAATTAAACACAATTGAATTATGAAAAAGCTATTGAAGTTGACCCTGATCGCATTGTTTGCTCTTGCCTCGGCAATGCCTGCTATCAGTCAATGTGAAACCTGGCTGAACAAACCCAATAAAGACGCGATCGAAGAGGCACACGTACTCTACCGTGATTTTCTCAAAGTAGAAGACTACAAACAAGCCCTCACTCATTGGAAGGTTGCTTATGAAGGTGCACCTGCTGCCGATGGTCAGCGCT
Organism: Saprospiraceae bacterium; assembly: GCA_041600595.1. Taxonomy (GTDB): domain Bacteria; phylum Bacteroidota; class Bacteroidia; order Chitinophagales; family Saprospiraceae; genus UBA6168. Next base: position 4,646 of record JBFIJS010000387.1, read on the forward strand.
CTTCGCATTTCGTTGATGGCCGTACACTCTACATCGATCTGTTCAAAAAGGAAACAGATCCGGCCAAAAAACAAGAGTATGCAAATATGATCATCAAATTATTTGATGAACACGTGGTTTGTTATCCAAAAGAAAAAATACTCAATCTGGGTCTGAAGGTGTACGAAATGTTTTACACCCTCAATTCTCCCTATCCTGATATTCTAAAAGC
>JBFIJS010000388.1:0-4841 GCA_041600595.1 Saprospiraceae bacterium
ATCCACTTAAACCAAAATTAAAGTATATGCTATTTCGCACAAGTCGCTAAGCTGAAAAAAGAAGCGGTAATCCCCAGTTGTCCCAGGTATGTCTCCCAAATACAAAAAGCAAAGTTGACACAGCAAAGTGTCTCGCTCTAAAATACCATCTACCCATATACCAATCAGCAAATTGAAACCAACCTTTCCTGCCTTTTGGGCGCAGTTCTTGCATTAGGAAAAAAGCTTATTTGACTTTACAGCTTTACTCCTGTTTCCTCACATCCATTTCCGTATTGCCTAGGTAAGCCAGATTGGTCTTATACCGGCTCAAATAAGTGTTTTCACCTGACCTTGAGATAATTTATCCGCTCGGGGTCTGCTACTAAAATTAATATCCATGTTGCTGAAAAACCCATTCAAATCTATTCTAAATCAAGACGGATATAAATATATCCCAGCGCTAATATTCTTGTTTCTTACCTGGCAGGGAATGGCCCAGCCTTTTGCCTTTATCCCTAATTCTGCCGACAACAATGTAAGTGTCATTGACCTTTCAACCAATATGGTTACCACGACTATCCCAGTCGGGTTGAGCCCGTTCGGTGTAGCGGTCAATCAGGATGGTACGCAGGCCTACGTGACCAATCAATCCTCTTCGAGCGTGAGTGTGATTGACGTGGCGACCCTCTCGGTGTTAACCACCGTTGGAGTCGGGAGTGCGCCGGAGGGAGTAGCCGTCAGCCCGTTAGGGAAGGTGTATGTGGCCAATGCGGGTACCGGTGACGTCAGTATCATCGATGCCGCTACCAATATGGTGATTGCCACTGTTCCCGTGGGCACGGCACCGCACGGGGTGGCCGTCAGTCCTGATGGATCGAGTGTGTACGTAAGCAATTTTTCTTCCGCCAATGTGACCTGTATCAATGGCCTCACGGATGTTGTGATAACGACCATACCCGTCGGGGTTGGGCCGCAAGGAATCCAGGTTAATCCATTTGGAACTGCCGTTTATGTTGCCAACCAGTTTTCCGCTAATATCAGCGTGATCAACACCACAACGAATATGGTTACAACTACCATCAACAATGGTCTGGGTACGATCCCTTTTGATCTGGCTTTTTCTTCTACGGGCAGCACTTTATATGTGTCCAATCTGGGTGTTGCATCGGTGACCGTCATCAATGCTTTCATCAATACCGTTACGACCACTATCCCGGTCGGCAACGGCCCCAGGGGAGTGTCTATTTCGCCCAATGGAGCCGAATTGTTGGTGACCAATGGGAGCGATGGTACGGTCAGTGTCATTGATGCAATGACCCAAACCGTTTCGGCCACCGTGCCGGTCGGCAATACTCCCATCGCCTTTGGCACCGCCATGACCCCACCACCGCCGCCGCCGCCGATTCCAACCATTGGCCAGTGGGGCCTCATTTTAATAGGGATCAGCGTATTGCTATTTGGATTGGTGGCCCTTTTTAATTTGCAGTTGCAAAATTCCTGTATGCCGTCCGCCGGAGGCGGAGTAACTACAGGGGACGCTGTGGTAACGGGCTGGTCTGCCGGGCAGTTGTTTTTTCCTTTTCAGAAAAGTGGTTTTATAGCCAGTTTGCCACCTGCACTTTTGGTAGTATTGGCAGGTTTTGGCTGGGTCCAAGTGGTTTGGGGTGAAATTTTGACCCACGATTTCATCGGTATGGCACTGGTGCTGCCCTTGATGATGTATTTGTTTTACTTAATGGGGTTGATGAAAAAATGAAATTTTTTCTTCCTCTCTCTATCGCAGAGACGAGGCGTTTTTTGATGAAAACTCCCATGCTGCTTTTATTGGTCAGGGCAACGAACGCCATCCGTCACCTCTGCAATGCGCATTTCAACTTGTCACCTCCCACTTAACAGGGACCTGGTTTTTGCCACGGGATGGTTACAGGTTTTCAAGTATTTCTAATTCTACCCTCCCAATCCCTTCCCAATTCCCGACCTTTGCCCCTCAAAAAAAAAACAGGTCTTACGTGAAATACACATCCCACGCCCAACTCCTCCAGGATTTAGAATCAGGTCAAACCACCTGTGAACAGGTCGTACGCCATTATCTGGCGCAAATCGAAGCGACTCAGCAGCTCAATATTTATGTGGAAGTATTCGCTGAAGAAGCCATCGCCAGAGCTAAAGAACTGGATGAAAAATACCGCAATGACCCGGCTTCGGCCGGCCAATTGTTTGGCGCCGTCATTTCCCTGAAAGATGTAATCTGTTACAAAGGACACCAAGTGACGGCAGGTTCCAAAATACTGACCGGCTTCAAGTCCCTTTTCTCCGCTACTGCGGTTGAGCGGTTATTGGCCGAGGATGCCATCATCATTGGGCGGGTCAACTGCGATGAATTTGCGATGGGCAGCACCAACGAATCCTCGGTTTATGGCCCGACCCGCAATGCAGCCGACCCCTCGAAAGTGCCAGGTGGCTCTTCGGGCGCATCGGCGGTGTCGGTGCAGGCAGGCACCTGTCTGGCCTCTTTGGGTAGCGATACGGGCGGCTCGGTACGGCAGCCGGCAGCCTTTTGTGGTGTGATTGGGTTTAAACCAACTTATGGTCGTATTTCCCGGCATGGGTTACTGGCGTACGCTTCGAGTTTTGACCAAATCGGCATTTTGTCCAATTCGGTGGAGGATGCAGCGTTGCTGTTGGAGGTGATGGCCGGAGCCGATGAATTTGATGCGACATCGAGCCTCCGGGAAGTGCCAAAGATGGCCGAAAATGCTCTGGCCGCAGAAGGCCAAGTGTTAAAAATAGCCTATTACGAATCAGCCTTGAATCATCCCGGCATTGATGAAGGCGTCAAAAAAGCGACGTTTGATTTTATCGAAAAATTGAGAAGTCAGGGCCATGTCGTTGAACCTGTCGAATTCGAACACCTCGACTACATCATTCCTGCTTATTATGTTTTAACAACCGCCGAGGCTTCTTCCAACCTTTCCCGCTACGATGGCATCCGCTTCGGGCATCGCACAACCGATGGGCACGACATCCACGAGGTTTATAAAAAATCACGGACAGAGGGGTTTGGTACGGAGGTGAAACGACGGATCATGCTCGGCACGTTCGTTTTGAGTGCAGGGTATTACGATGCCTACTATGCCAAAGCGCAACAGGTCCGCCGGCTGATCCACGACCGGACGAGAGAAATTTTGCAAGACCATGATTTTATCCTGGCACCGGCCTCCCCGACGCCCGCCTGGGATATTGGAAAAATGGACAACGACCCCGTGGCCATGTACCTGGCCGACATCTTTACGGTACAGGCCAATATGGCCGGCATTCCGGCTATTGCCTTACCCATTGGTCATCATCCGGATGGCCTGCCGCTCGGTGTTCAGTTGATGGCGGATAAATTTGAGGAGCAAAAGTTGCTGGCATTTGCAGGCTCGATAGCCCGTAACTGAGTTGGCAGCAGGCCCCCGTTTTTTGGAAAATGATGAATGGGGCTGATTTGTCTGTTTCTTCCCTCTCCGATTTAAATCTCTGCTTGGCGGTTATGTCACCTTTCCGTTATTTTGCGGGCACCTAACGAAAACAGCACATGCAAATACAACCCTTTCAGGCTTCCTATCCGGATATGGGCCTGGTCTCTTCGGCTGATCACTTTTTTGGAACCGTCAAGGAAAGGTTCAACGATTATGTAGAGAGCGGTTACTACCAGATGCTGGAAGAAAAAGCGCTTTTCGTTTGCACGATTGAACGGCCGGAAAGAACCCACACCGGTCTTGTGGCCTGTGTGGATATGAAAGATTATTTCGCCGGCCACATCAAACGTCACGAAAAGACCCTGGCCGCCTCGGAACAGGAACAGATCCAACAACTGCTCAATAAAAGCGCTCACGTAAAACCCGTCATGCTGACTTACCAAACGGTCGATGAAATTGAAGACATCCTGCTCGGCTATGCCGCTCAGCACGAGCATTTTATCACGGCTGTTTTTGAGACCAACGGAGAAACACATCGTTTTTGGAAAATCAATGACCCTGCCCTGATCGGACGATTGCAGAAACTGTTCAGTGAGCACGTCGGGTCAACTTACATTGCCGACGGCCATCACCGGATGTCTTCCAACGCTATCATGTTCCGGCGTCTGGGTGTCGACAATCCTGATAATCCTTTCCGTTGGCTTCCCTGTTCCCTTTTCCCGACCGATGAAGTGGAGATTTATGATTTCAACCGGATCGTGGAAGGAATGAATGATTTTTCACCAGCTTCTTTTATGGCCAGGCTTTCCGGGCTTTTTGAAATTGAGGTGCTGGAGTATGCCCAAAAACCCACCAGAAAACATGAACTGACCATGTACCTGGAAAGAGAGTGGTACCGGCTGACCTGGCGACCGGAGATTTTGGACAGCCACAAAGACGATACGGTTATTCTGGATGTGTCTCTGCTCAACGAGAAAGTACTGGTGGACATCCTTGGTATTCAGGACGTACGAACCGATCTGCGGATGAAATATGTATCCGGGGCGAAAACACTTGGTGCACTCCGGGAGAGAACTTTAAAGGGAGAGGAGCGTTTTGCATTTTGTTTGTACCCAATAACTATCAGCGATTTTCTGGCTGTCTCCGATGCCAATGAAGTGCTGCCCCCCAAATCGACGTGGTTCGAACCAAGGGTAAGGAGCGGGTTGTTGGTGCAGCGATTTGACAAACCCGAAATTTAAAATTGATCGGCCCATAGCCCGGGGCCGACGACTCTTTTATAAATCAATCATTTAAAACTAAATAACAGAATCATGCAAGAAGTCTATATCGTATCCGCCGTACGAACCCCCCTGGGGAGTTTTGGCGGTTCGCTATCCAATATCCCCGCCACTAAAT
>JBFIJS010000389.1:0-4840 GCA_041600595.1 Saprospiraceae bacterium
CCCCTGCGTTCATCCAACTACTAACACACTCCATAAAATTGAATTGTGAAAAATGAACAGATAGAATTGTCTTTCCAAAGTAATACAGCTCTGGCCGATATCCGCAGGTTCGGTCCTTCCGGGCCGGAGTGGGAAGGGGGTTCGTGCTCTGACAATTTTGGTGAATGAAAATGGTTTCCACAGGCTGGTAGTCAAGGACGATAGCATCTGTGCCGGTTCCGGATCTTTTTCTGAGCGACAACGCCCAGGGGGATGCCGGAGAGCCCGGAGAAAAGCCGTTGGTGCATTTCCGGAAACGGGAACTAACTGGTGCTGTAAATATCCAGGGAAAAACCAGCAAAACATCCAGGCCGACGGCCACTTACCCGGTGAGGGCCACCGCATCAATCCCACAAATTGTCCAGGGTGTACGGGCTGCCTTTTGGAGTGAAAAATGTACCGTCTATAAATCGGTGACTGATACCCGTCTGTCCCAATCTCTTCATATCCGCATCATCTAAAGAGACTTTCAGGGCGTCAAAATTTTCCGCCAATCTTTTGGGGTTGGCAGATTTAGGAATAACCGAAATTCCCCGATGGATGGACCAGGCGATCAGGGCCTGCGCAACCGTGCACTGGTGCCTTTCTGCCACGGCAAGTACCGCCTCGTGGGCGAACAAACTGGGTTCTCCCTCGACCCCTCCCCGGCCCAGCGGTGAGTAGGCAGTCAGGTGCATACTTTCTTTTTTTGCAAAATCAACCAAATCCTGTTGTGGCAAAAACGGGTGCATCTCCACTTGGTTGGCAGCAGGCAGAATACCGGTGGCAGCAAATAAATCCTGGATTTTTTTAACGCTGAAATTGGCAACTCCGAGGTGCTGACAGAGCCCTTCTACCTGGCAGTCGGCCATGGCCACCCAGGTTTCCTCCAGCGGAACTTCCTCCAGGCTGTAAAAGCCATCGGCCGGAAACGGGAATGGTGCATCTTCCTTTATGGCTACCGGCCAGTGCATCAGGTAAAGGTCGAGGTAATCCAATCCAAGTTTTGTCAGGCTTTTCTCCAGGGCCGGTTTCACCTGTTGTTCTTTATGTGCCGTATTCCACAGCTTTGAGGTGATCCACAGTTCTGATCGCCGGACATCCCCGGCTACCATGGCGTCTTTCAGGGCAAGACCTATTTCAGTTTCGTTGCCGTAAATAGCGGCGCAATCAAAGTGCCGGTAACCAATGTTTATAGCCTCCCGGATAACCTGATAGACTTCATTTTTTTCTATCTGCCAGGTGCCCAGTCCGAGGATCGGCATCTGATCCGCTTCGGAAAAGTTTAAATATTTCATGTTGTAAATTTTATGCAAAATTCTTGTATTGGTATGGTGCAAATACGCTTCCGTCTTTTTGACGAACAGGCTGAATCAGAAAGGCAAACACCTGATACAGGGTTGGGTTCAACCATTTCCACAGAGAAGCGTTCCTTCGGTATATCTAATTATTTATCTAAATCAAAAATTGAAAAAATGCAATCAATAAAAGGAAAAACCGCTTTGATAACGGGAGGAAGTAAAGGTATTGGCTACGGCATTGCCAAATCATTGCTGGAAAAAGGGATGAACGTCGTGATAACCAGCAGAAGCCAACAAGCGGCAGATGAGGCGGCTGATGCATTGTCGAAGTTTGGAAAAGTGATAGGGGTTGCTTCGGATGTACGTCAGTTTGAGTCTGAGCAAAGTGCAGTGGATAAAACACTGGCGGCCTTTGGCAGCCTGGATGTGTTGATAGCAAATGCGGGGGTGGGGCATTTTGCCCCCATAACAGATATGACTTCGGAGCAATGGCAGGAAACCATTGATGTCAATCTGACCGGTGTGTTTAACAGCGTAAAGGCCGGTCTGGATGCCTTGATCGATTCAAAAGGCTATTTGATCACCATCGCCAGTTTGGCCGGTACCAATTTCTTTGCGCAGGGTGCTGCCTACAATGCCAGTAAATTTGGACTGGTGGGTTTTTCCCAGGCAGTGATGCTGGATGTTCGCCAACACGGTGTAAAAGTTTCTACGATCATGCCTGGTTCAGTCACTTCCCATTTTAACAATCACCAGCCCAACGAAAAGGATGCCTGGAAAATCCAGCCGGAGGATATCGGGAAACTGGTCGTCGATCTGCTCCAGATGCACCCGCGTACTTTACCCAGTAAGATTGAGGTCAGACCCTCCATGCCTCCTGCGAAATAAGATATTTCACATAACCTGTATGTATGAAATGGGTGGTGCCGAATCCGGCATCACCTTTTTTTTGTTCCGACGTTTCTATTCTTATTAATAAAAAAGGCGTCTTTTGACGACGGGGTGGATAACCGTTCGTAGCTTCCCTGAAAAATCTTTTATCTTCACCCGATTTTCTGCAAAGGGAAAAACTGAATTGCACCTGTTTAAATAAATTTGGAACAGGAAAAAATACCTCCGGCTGAACCTTGCCTGTTGCTACACACAAGAATTTTCAGCGGCAACGGGTGATAATAGAGTTGTAAGGGTAGCGTGATACAGCCCCGCATAACAAGTACTGATCTTACATTTGATTCAGCACCTGATTGTAAAACAGAACGAAAATGCCACAGCAACATCCATTTAGCAAAACAGAAGATTTCTGGGCCATACTGATCGGTAGCTTTATATTGATAGCCAGTCTGTCCATCTACTTGAGCATCGCACCGGATGGGATGAAGGAAAGAATCGCATCGCTGGAACAGGTGCTGGAAAACGAAGCGGGCCATCCCATCAAAACCATCACTTTTCTGCAAACCGAAAGCGAACTGGCGGATATAAAAGTTGCGAAAGAACCCGTTGGCCAATTTTTAAAAAAGCTGTCTGCCAAGCCAAACAGTTGGACGACCGATCCCGGTGTGGCCTTTGTGAATAAAATCCCGGATGGGGAGTTGGACGAAGGAAATTTACAAGAAGCTCATCATCAGGCGCTTGCAGCGGAAGAAGCTGCCAGAGCACAAGACTTTACCAACCCTTCACTGAACGAGGTGGCAACAAAACAAATAGCGGAATGGCAAGCCGTGAACGCTGCTTTCCAAAAACAGAAAGACAAGCGTAAACCGGGGAGTTTCTCTTTCCTTCATCTGGGTGGGTTATTTCTGTTGCTGTTGTTTCTGTTTGGCTATGGTGCCACCAAAATGGGAGATCAGTTTGGCCTTTTTGCCAAAGGATTTGCCTTTGTTTTTGTGCTGGCCCTCATCTCCCTTTTTCTTGCTTCGCAAAAAGACTTGAAGGCATTGGGTGTCGAATATGCCGTTTGGGCCATCGTTTTTGGTATGCTCATCAGCAATACAGTCGGTACCCCCAAATGGGCCGAAAGTGCATTAAAGACAGAGTTTTATATTAAAACCGGACTGATCGTCATGGGAGCCGAAGTGTTGTTCAACAAAATACTGGCCATCGGACTGCCGGGGATGTTTGTAGCCTGGGTTGTGACACCGGTCGTCCTTGTTTCCACTTTTTGGTTTGGACAAAATATACTGAAAATCTCCTCCAAGTCCCTCAACATAACGATCAGTGCAGATATGAGTGTTTGTGGGGTATCCGCAGCGGTTGCCACTGCCGCAGCCAGCAAGGCAACCCGTGAAGAACTGACCGTGGCAATAGGCCTAAGTATGATTTTTACCGCCATCATGATGATCGTCATGCCTCTCTTTGTCAAATTCATGGGTATGCCAGAAGTATTGGGGGGCGCCTGGATCGGAGGAACGATTGACAGCTCCGGGGCAGTGGTGGCTGCAGGGGCTGCATTGGGGGACAAAGCCATGTACATCGCAGCTACCATTAAAATGATTCAGAATGTGCTGATTGGTTTTGTGGCTTTCGGCGTAGCCGTTTATTTTGCCACGAAAGTTGAACAGGGAGAGGGTAGGGCAAATGTGGGAATTATAGAGATTTGGCGGCGATTCCCAAAATTCATCCTGGGCTTTGTGGGTGCTTCTCTCTTGTTTACGGCCATTTATACCTGGCTCGGCGACCACATGGCTTATTCGATCATTGATGAAGGGGTGTTAAACGGGTTTAGTAAAAATTTGCGGACCTGGCTGTTCTGTCTCGCCTTCGCCAGTATTGGTCTCTCCACCAATTTCAGGGTTTTAAAAAAACACTTTACCGGTGGGAAGCCACTCATCTTATATATCTGCGGTCAAACGCTGAATATCCTCCTGACACTGGGAATGGCTTATTTAATGTTCTATAAGGTATTTCCACACGTCACCGAAAACTTTTAGTTTGAAGTAAGGGATGATCAGGTGCTTTTACACCTGGCATCACCCAGGCACTAATATTTTGTGTCCGATCGAACTGGTCTTGGAAGTTTAACAAAGATGTACTAAGTTAACGGCTGCAAGAATCGGTGGGGTGCAGTGGAGACTGGTAGAAGCGGATCATATTAAAAGGTGAGAAGTTGAAAATAAGACAGAGGCTGTAAAGCAGAATCACCCGGTAGAAACTAAAAAACTCAGTTCCAAATATTTTTCTGATGAAAAAAATCAAACGAAGATTAGCCGCCATCATGTTCACCGATATGGTAGGTTATTCTGCGCTCATGCAAAAAGACGAGGCTACTGCCGGGAAGCTGAGAGACCGGCACCGGGAAGTATTTGTAAGAAACACCGAAGCCTACGGAGGAGAGATTCTTCAATATTATGGGGATGGCACGCTCAGTATTTACCCGAGTGCCAGTGCGGCCATAGAATGCGCCATCGAAATCCAGCGGGAATTGAGGCGGGAGCCGGCACTCAACCTTCGCATCGACATTCACACCGGAGACATTAGTTATGGAAAGGAAGATGTTTTCGGTGACGGAGTAAATGTTGCAGCAA
>JBFIJS010000390.1:0-4837 GCA_041600595.1 Saprospiraceae bacterium
GCCGGGTCTGCAAGCGGATCTTGTTTATTGCATCGGGACGCTGCAATACATTAAACATGACAAAAAATTATTGCAGTATTTTTACCAATTGCTGCCGGACGCTGGAAAATTAATCATTTATATCCCCATAAATGGCCGGATGATTTTGCCCGTTTACCGAAAATATTTTTACCAGAAAAAACACTACGAAAAAAGTCAAAACCGGATTCGAATTTATTCCGAAAAAGAAATCACGAATAAACTTCATGCTGCGGGTTTTAGCATCATTAAGAAAAAATATACTTACGGAACGTTGGGAATTCTCGGGCACGAAATATATTCTGTTTTATTGATAAAAATGGGTAACGCCAGAAAGCTTCCTTATTTTTATCTTTTGTTGCTGATTGCTACCCTACCCCTTATTTTACTGATGGTTTGGGGAGATTATTTGATAAAAAAACGAAATGGGAATGGCCTTTTAATTCTCTGTAAAAAAAGTTATTTATGAAATGTGGCGCAGGTAATTTCCAGCTTCAATTGACCCCCAAAGTGCGCCTCCAGGGATTTTAATTGTTGCACAAAAAAATATTTTATGAAAATCACCAATTTAATCTTGACCGCCCTTTTTATTCTTTTTGCCGGTTTTCAGCTCAACGACCCCGACCCCTACGCATGGATGGCCCTATATTTTTTTGTGGCAGTCATCTGCTTATTTGCTGCTTACGGGCGAATAAATAAATACTTAATCTGGACGGGAATCGCAGTATGTTTGATCTGGATGGGCGCTTTATTGCCCGAATTTATTAATTGGGTCAAAATAGGGATGCCGAATATTGCCGGAAAAATGAAAGCAGAGGAACCGCATATTGAGTTTACGCGGGAGTTTTTAGGACTGGGTATTTGTTTGGCAGTATTATTTTGGCAATTAAAAAAACAAAAAAAAATGAACAGTCGCCATTCAGCGTCCCAAACATCGGCTTAAACCGGTTAGTTATTTTTAGCAAATGTTTTTGATACAAGCTTCCCCAAGCGACTGATTTGGAAATAGACGCGTCCTCCACCAGTTTGTATCCTTTGTTTCCATACTAAACCATATCAGGATTCAGCCAAAATAATTATCGCGGAATCGCTATTTTTGTCAGGCTCTGAAACCGCCGGAAAAAACCGAAGGGCTTCCGGCAGCGTTAATTTACCGGATTTTAAAATCCGTTCAATCAACCAAAAACAAACCAGTATGCCATCATATACAACAGATACAAATTTACCTCCTTCAACCAGGGTCTGGATTTACCAATCCAGCCGGCCATTTTCTCAGGATGAACTGCCGAAACTCACCTCCGATATTCGTCAGTTTGCTCACAACTGGGTCAGTCACAACCGCCAGTTGCAGGCACACGCCGACATCCTTTACAATCAGTTTGTAGTGCTGATGGTGGATGAAAGCACCGCAGGCGCCAGTGGTTGCTCGATCGACAAGAGCGTGCATTTTATGCAGCAATTGGAGCAGCATTATCAGACCAACCTGTTTGACCGGATGACATTTGCCTGGAAGGATGGGAATGAGGTAAGAACCGCCTCCAGCACCGAATTCGCAGAACTGTACCAGCAGGGGGCCATCAACGATCAGACCCTTGTTTTTGACAATTTGGTCAAAACAAAAGGTGAGTTGGAAGAAAAATGGCTGAAGCCACTCAACGAAAGCTGGCACAAGAGGTTTGTAAAGTAGTGTTTCCGGACTATTTGCGATTGTTCCACCATATTTCCGGAAAATCAGGAAAGTGAGTTGATCAAATGTGCAGGCAAGCAAAGTTTTCCATCTGACCTTCTGATAGGTTTTTGAAGACCAGCCCGGCTTTTTGCCAGAACCACCGTTCGAGTCCTGTAATGCATTACATCAATTTCTTTTGCTACACGGTATCACCACCAACTAATATTATTGAATGTTAAAAAAAGTAAAAAAATGGCTTGGCATTGAAGGCGTAAAACTCGAACTGGTTTTGCCGGAGCTCGCATTTGTAGAAGTCGGTGCTGTGAGTGGGAAAATCCGTTTTTTCTCAAAGAATGAACAGGCCGTAAAGATGATCAAGTTGGTCATGATCGAAAAATACAGCCGGGGCCGGGGACAGGACCGCCTCGTAGATGAGTATGTGTTGGGAGAAATTATGATCGACCGAACCATTAACATACCGGCAGAGGAAATGGTGGAGGTCGGCTTTACCCTGCCCTTTCAGAAAGTAGATTCCCCGGTAGATGAGTTTGGCAGCAAAAATATCCTGACCGGGGGCCTTTCCAGATTGGCGAAGACCATCCGCAATGTACAATCTGAATACCGGATCGAGGCCGAAGCCAAAGTAGACGGCACGGCCCTCAACCCTTTTGACAAGAAACTGATTAAGCTCAATAACCGGTAATAAAACGTGCCTACCTGCTCATTTTGACCTTATTCAAAACGTGCTTTCCAACTTCTTTTCCCTGCTCCACACCAATAAAGCAAGCTGGTGAATAGTGAATCCCACCGTACAACCGGCTGACAGCGGCCTCTTCAGATGCCTCCATGAAGGAAGAAAACTGACGTACCGGCATTCCGAACTCCACTTCAACAGAATCAGTATAGGAAAAATTATCGCCAAAAACCCGGGTCAGCGCAGTGGCTGCCGCAGCAGAAATGACGCTGTGCCCACTGGTGTATTCCGGGAAGGGCGGAGTCTGTAAAACCGGTGCCCATTCCTGGTCGATATAGGTATTGATGACCGTTTCCGGCCGGATCAATTCGCTGCGGTATTTTTCGTCCCAACAAGAAATAAAGGCATCGGCCAGGGCAATGGCTGTCAAAGCATAGGCTTTCGCCGATTTCATAATGTCGGCATTGTCTTCTTTGCAGGCGATTTGTGCGATTCCCATCCAGTGCCCGCCCGGTGTAATTTTTTTGGTGGCAAACATAACGTGGCCTTTGTGATGAGAAACATAGGGATTGCAATCCCAAAATTTCGCAATGGCCATGCGCTCATCTCTTTCCTTTTCCTCCACCTTCATCACCTCGTAAACCTCCATCACTTCCTTAAAGAACTTACCGCTTTTATTGTTCATATCGAAAGGCGTGGGCGGAGGCGGTACAAACTGAGTCGCAGAGTCCAGGGTGAAGGGACGTATTTTGTTCCAGTGTGGTTCAATGGCGTCCATATAATCGGGCGGCGTTGGTTTCCAACGCGCCGGATTGTCATTGATGGTAAACTTGGGAAAGGTCCGGGTTTGTTTATAATTGTCTTTATCGGCCCAGGCCAGAATGTGCCCGGCAACCGTTTCACCATACTCCATAGATCGCTGGAAAACATCGGGGGGCATATTAATCGCCTGAAATTCCTGCATTAATTCCAACTCGAAGGCATCGATTTTGTCTTCGGAAAAAATGAGTTGCCGGCCAACATTGATCATTGCCTTCGTGGCTGCGAGCGGATAGCAGTAGCTTTTTCCGGTCTCAGGCTGGGGCACGTTTTCCAGGCCGGTCAGCTGGCCTTCCAGAGATTGGTACTCCTCATAGGCAGGTGCCAACGCTTCATAGGCGGCAATGGTGGAGTAGGCATAAATACGGCTGGCCACCGGTGGTGAAAAAATATCATGGACGATCACGTCGGTGATCTGCTTGAGGGATCGGTGAAGATAATCGGGGTTATTGGCTTCTGTTTCCCAGTTGGGGTTGGACTGGTCGCAACCGGCCAGCAACAACAAGGAGCATAAGACGAAAGAAAATGGAAGCGGGATCATTAGATTTTTCATAAAACTTATTTTGTAAAGGGATTTCCTGAGTTGGCGAGGGTGCTGTACAGCGAATTTTCCTCAACGAATAATCTTCATTTCAACACAAAAATAAAAGGTCCCTTGCTTTTCTCTAAACCGATGGCCTGCATTCTAAAAGGAAGCCCCATACGATCAGATCGTATGAGGCCTCTATCCTGTTTATTTTCAAAGCTTTGTTAAGCTTTTTCAGTTGCTTTTGTACGATTGAAAGACTTTCGGTCTTTCTTGTCTGTTTTACCGCTGCCTTTCTGGGTAATTCTGATATCGGCCTTAGACAAATCTGACATCACCGGAGAGGCAATGAAAATAGATGAGTAAGTTCCCACTATCACACCAATTACCAGTGCAAAGGCAAATCCCTTGATACTTCCGCTACCGAATACCCACAGAATAAATACGGCAAACAGGGTGGTGATACCAGTGATCACGGTACGGCTCATCGTACTGTTGATCGCCATATTAATTACTTCGTTCTTCTCTTTATCCGGGTATAGTCCAAAGTATTCACGGATACGATCGTAAACGATAACGGTATCGTTCACCGAATAACCAATGATAGTAAGGATGGCAGCGATAAACGCCTGATCTACTTCCATTGGGAACGGCAGGAATCCGTAGAGCAGAGAGAACAGCGAAACCACCACCAGGGCATCGTGCGTGGTCGCAATCACCGCTCCCAAGCTATATTGCCACCTGGAGAAACGGATCAGGATGTACAGGAAGATAGCCAGCAATCCAAAGATCACCGCCTCCCATGCACTGTCTCTCAAGTCGTCAGCAACCGTAGGCCCTACCTTACTGAAAGTCGGGACGTGCGCAACTCCAGACGCATCGGGGTTTCTGAACTCTTCCACACTGACACCTCCTAAAAATTCAGCCAACCCGCTGTGCAGCTTGTCCATAACCTTTTCAGGTGCATCTTCGGCATCGCTGTCAATGAGGTAATCAGTAACAATATTGAATGTATTTTCTGTATCAACGGCTTTTACCGTTGGTTCTTTTCCTAAATCATCTGCCAAAGCCAGGCGGATTTGGTCAGCGGTTACACTTTGGCCCGGTGCAA
>JBFIJS010000391.1:0-4818 GCA_041600595.1 Saprospiraceae bacterium
CAAAGAAAGGTAAAGATTAATATTTTCTCTAAAAAACGAAGCGGCACGGGAAAAATTCCCCCGTGCCGCTTCGCCTTTTCGGTATTACTTCAACTCATACGTTGAGATAACTCATCAACGCATCGTACCGTTCCTGTAGTGATTCCAGGTACTCTTCCTCGTTGAAAGAGGCTTTTATTTCATAGCCAAACCGCTCAAACGCATTGAGAATGGTGTGGATGTCCTGCCGGTTAATTTTCAACGTAACTTCCACAAGGGAAGAATCGGGGTAGGAAGTGACGAACGTACTGAGGATGAGGGCGTTTTCGGCCTCAACCAACCGCGCTATTTCGGCCAGTGAATAGTTCTTGGCCTGGAATTCCAGCACCACGATGCTGCCGGATTCACTGAAGGCTGCCGTTTTTGCAAAATAATTCAGAACATCTTCCAGGGCGACCATCCCCATGTAGTTGCCATCTTCATCGATCACCGGTATGACGGTCAGCTGGTGGTCGGCCAGCAGTCGCATCACTTCGTAGAGGTGATCGTTTTTCTTAACGTAAGGCTTGCTGAGGGATAATTCGTAGGAGCCGATCGGCTCATGGATGTTATGAATCAGGATATCATCTTCACCAATGAGTCCAAGCAGTTGTCGGTCATTTACAATGGGCAGGTGCCGCACATTGAAATTTTCCATTACTTCCAGAGAGTATTTACCCGTGTCGGAAGTCTGTAAGGGGAGGACGGCTGATGTTATTAGTTTCTCTGCTATCATCTGAGTGTTTGTGTTAGCTTCTATGTTTAAAACGGATTGGGCAACCACTCCGCCACATCGATAACGTTAAAGTTTTCTCAATTTTGTTTGCGATCCGGACACACTGGGGAATAACCTGTGCTTTTGCAAATTCCCCGCCAAACGGAATTTTGAATTTCAAACTATTTGGCGAACGATCTGCGATTTGACAGGGCTTTTGCCGGGGTTGTCAGCAGCCGGAATCCAGTCAGCAGGCCATGAGCTCTATCCCAGTAATTTTTTCTTTTGCTGCTCAAACTCCAGCTCCGTCAGTAGTCCGCTTTTACGCAAGTCGCCCAGTTTTTTCAATTGGTCCAGGAGGTCGGGTTGGGTACTGAGGATATCCGGTTCGGCAGTTTGTGCACTGGAGGACCGCTGCCTCAACCGGTAACCGTTTTCCTCAAAATCCTCAAATTCAGGTTGAATGCGAAGGTACGCTAGTCCATGGTGGTTTCTGATTTTTTCAAAATCTTTGAATCCATGGGTTACAGCCAAGTCAAGGTGATGAAATGCAAGATCTTTTTTTTCCGTGAGTGAATAGGCGCAAGCCAGATTGAAATGGGTAGCAATGTCGTTGGGTGCAAGGTCTAGAGATTTTTTGAAATCACCAATAGCTCCTGCATAATCAAAATCTTTAAATTTTTCGATGCCGCTTCTTTTGTAAGGATTGTTGCGACCGGCGGCAGAGCGGCGGGCTTTGGGTTCGGACCTATCCGGCCGGCGGCGGGCTTCCCGCTGTTCCTTTCTTTCCCGGTGCCGATCCTCCCGGGTGGTGGTGCGGGAGGTGCGGGGTATTCCGTTGTACTTTTCATCAAAAGTCTTTTGTTCCATGGCAAAAAACGTGATGGCATCAATGATGGAAATCAAAAGGATCAATGGTATCCAGAGAAATTTAAAGAGCAAGCCCAGAAGGGGTATCCTTCCTCCCCACAGCATGATTCCGGACCCGATGGTATACATAAAGCCCCGGTCGTTTTCGCCGAGGTAGTACCGGTGTACCCCCAGCCAGCCAAAAAACAAGGCTAAAATTCCCGCAACGTGTTTATCTCTTTTTTTCATGCAATGTTTCTGTGAAATGAATAAGACTCCGGGCACCTCTTTCATTTCAGCTTTTTCTGCAAGCTGGTGCCGCCGTTGAGTACACCCACCAATGTAAACAGTATTCCTACGGATGGGTTCAGCCTTTTCGATAGGAGCGGCTGAATCGGGGACGAAGACCGCACCCACTGCCCAGGATGAATGCCCCTGCCGAACGACGCACGCTCCAAGATGCGAGGTCGGGTTGTAAACACTGAACTATTGCACGTCAGCAACGGTCAGAAAATCTTGCAGGTCAGCACCGTAAAATCGTCGTCAAACTTCCGCTTTCCTTTGAACAGCTCCAGCTCGTCCATCATTTTATCGTTGAATTCTTTGGCGGACAAGTGATAGTTTTCCAAAACAAATTTTGCGCTGTATTCTTCATCCACAAACTCCCCGTGTTCGTTGCGCAGTTCGATCAGGCCATCAGTAAACAACAAGACGAGTGCTTCTTTGTCGATGGTTACGCTGCCCTCTTCGACTGCCGGGATGTAATCAAAAGCTCCCAATACGGTGCAGCCCTTATCCAGCCGCATCACCGTTTCGTTCATGGCCAGGGCGGGGGGATTATGGCCGGCGTTGACGTATTTCAGTACCCGGGTATTTTTGTCGTACTGGGCCACAAAGAAAGTCAGGAATTTATCCCCTTTGGTGATGCGCAGCACGTTTTCGTTGAGGGCATGGATCAGCTCGGTCAGGGTCGTTTCCGGCTGGAGCAGCGTATGGAAGGTTCCCTCCAGGTTGGACATCAGCAGCGCTGCGGCTACGCCTTTTCCGGAAATATCCGCAATACAAAAAGTAATTCTCCCATCATCGTGTTCCACAAAGTCGAAATAATCCCCGCCCACGTTCATGTGTGGAAGGTAAATGCTGGCCAGTTCGTAATCCGGGTTTTTCGGTAAAATTTTGGGAATGAGCATGTGCTGCATTTCGGAGGCGAGCTCCATTTCCCGGCGCAGTCTTTCCTGTTCCAACTGTTGTTTGAACAATCGTTTGTTCTCAATGGCTACGGCAATGATGTTGGTAATGGTAGTGATGAACTGCACCTTGCTGTACATGTCGTCATTTTCGTCGAAGCCACCGATGAAAACGTAGGCCAGGTGGGTCTCTTTATGTTTGACCGGGATGACTACATCGAAATTTTTTACAAAAGGGTGGTCGTTATCCAGCAGGTTATTCAGGCGGGTAAATTTAACGAGCTGGTCACTGATGTCCATAGCCAGCAGTTCTTCGTTGAGGCCAATCTGAGCAGTACATTCCCAGCGGTTTTTTTTCCGGAAATAAAGAGCCATCCTTTTCACGCCCATCTCCCAGCTGAGGAAAGAAGAATACATCTCGAAGAGGCCGGACATTTTGACATTATTGTTGATGGCCTGGGTAATATTCAGCAAACGATTGACCTGCAATTGCTTGAGGTTCAGATCCCTTTCCAATTGTTCTATAGTACTCAATCGTTTTTTTACGGTGTTGGAAACCATGGTTATTTTGCTTCGCTTTAATCGGTTTCTTCCTGTAGTTTTAAGACAAACAACATTCAGTTCATGTTTGGAGGGAGAGGAAAATAGTCAGAGTAGCCGCCTTCAGTTGCTCCCGAGCCAAAATTTTTCAAGTTTCGGTAAAGTTAAAAATTGGGCGCTAATCTTTATCGTATTTATAATTTTCTTGAAAAATTGTTGACTATTGCCTGTTCGTTAGGCTAAAATTTGTCATTTTTCCATTTTTCAAACCAAAAACTACCTATGTCTTCAACCAACTTTCAAGGCGCCCCAATCGCTTACTTCGTTTCTGGTGAAGGTAGTGAAGGGTTGCCGGTCGTACTCCTGCATGGTTTCTGCGAAGACAGCCGCATGTGGGCCGAGTGGCTTCCCCTGCTCCCCCGGTATTACAGATACGTTTGCATTGACCTTCCCGGTTTTGGTGATTCTCAATTATTGCCGGCAATTTCCATAGCAAGTATGGCCGATGCCGTGGCTGCGGTTCTGCAGGACCTTGGTATAGCAAAATGCGTATTGCTGGGCCACTCCATGGGCGGCTATGTTGCCTGTGCTTTTGCTCAGAAATACGGAGACCGGCTGGAGGGCCTTTGTATGTTCCACTCCCACCCTTTTGCCGATTCGGAAGAAAAGAAAGCTGCCCGGCTGAAGTCCGTTGACTTCATCAACACGAACGGGCACATCCTCTTTGTGCGGCATCTTATCCCAAAATTGTTCTCTTACGACTATTCGAAAGGTTATCAGGCCGAGGTCAACCGCCTCATTTTTCATGCCTCCAAATACGACCCACAGGCCATCATTGCGGCCTTACATGCGATGAGGGAACGCCCTGACTATTCAGAAGTTTTGAAAAATATTCAGTGCCCGGTACAATTTTTTATCGGCAAACTGGATCAGGCGGTCCCGTTGGAACTCAGCCTGGCCCAAACTCATTTGCCCGACAGGGCGGATATCCAGATATACCCGGAGGTAGGTCACATGGGCATGTTCAAGTCGCCGCGAAAAACGGCAAAAGCTTTTAAAGAATTTTTAATGATGATCAATGGCCGTTCGTAAGCCTCTCCGCTGGCGACCGTCACGACGCATCCATTTTTTTTCATGAAATCCATGTTATTCGCCGCTGGCCTCGGCACCCGGCTCCAACCATTGACCAATGACCGCCCCAAAGCAATGGTGGAGGTAAAAGGCAAGCCCCTGCTTCAATGGGCGGTGGAACGACTCATCGCTGCCGGCAGCGAAGAAATCATCATCAACGTACACCACTTCGCCGATCTGGTTATCCGGTTTCTCCAAAGCAAGAATAATTTCGGGGTCAGGATCGAGATTTCGGACGAACGGCAACTGTTGCTGGGACCGCGTAAGGCTGGCAGCCCACGGCGCGCCTATCAATAAGGAAACAGATGTCTCCAGCAGACTATTTGACTTAATGATAGTGCCCGACAGACGCTCTCGTCAAGAATTGAATTCAACAGC
>JBFIJS010000392.1:0-4812 GCA_041600595.1 Saprospiraceae bacterium
AAGACGCCAATGGTTGCCTCGTTACGGAAACGGTCGTCATCAATGAGCCTTTTCCGTTTGTCATTGATGCGGGGCCGGACGTGTTTTTGGAGCTGGGCGAATCTGCGCAGTTTAATGCCCGTGTTTTACCATTTGGCAACCAGACGATATCCTGGCAACCAACGGACTTTCTCGATTGCAGTGATTGCCTCGATCCGACGCTTTGTCCGACTGAAACGACGCTTTATTTTTTAACCATTACCGACCCGGAATCGGGTTGCTACCAGACCGATTCACTATTGGTCTCTGTTGATAAAGAACGGAAAATTTATATCCCCAATGCTTTTTCACCCAATGAAGATGGTTTCAACGACTTGTTCTACATTTTCGCCGGAAATGGCGTTGAACGCATTGAGGAGCTAAGGATTTTTGACCGGTGGGGAGGGTTGGTTTTTGAGAATTATAATTTTCAACCCAATACCCCTCTTGCCGGTTGGGACGGATCTGCCAAAGGGCAAAAATTAAAGCCTGCCGTGTTTGTCTATCAGGTCAAGGCCTTATTTAAAGATGGGGTAAGCCTGAGCTATGAGGGGGATTTGAACCTTATCCGGTAATTGCCAAATCAGAGTCCCGGAGCGGATGCCAGCTCTTTCTTGAAACAAGTTTTTCGAAAGCAGATTGAAAACGGCGTGACAATTTGGTGAGAAAAGGACCGTCTTCTGAGTATTCGCCAGGTTATTTTTTATCGCCGGCAGAAAAATTTAACCACGTATTTTATCCAAAACGTTGTTCAAAGATGTGGCCTCTTCTTCTGACAAAACTCCGAAGACCTCGCTGATACAATGCTCTACTTCCGCCGAAGCTTGTTTCAGCATTTGCAAGCCCTGTTCTGTTATGTTGACCTCCATTTTACGGTTATCTTTTTTGGATGTTGATTTTTCTACAAAACCTTTGGCCAGCAATTTGTCAACCAAACGGGAGGCATTGGAAGATTTATCGAGCATGCGATCTGTCAATTCCCGGATACTGGCGGGTTTTGGATGCCGCCCCCTGAGAATCCGTAGAATATTAAATTGTTGAGGCGAAATATTGAATGGCTTTAGGGCCTGGATAATTTTGAGCTGCATCCAGGCCTGAGTATAAAACAGGTTAATGTTAGCTTTGTGATATTCGCTGAGGAATGTTTGTTGTTGGATTTCGTCCTCAATTCTCATAATTCTATTTTTCGGGTACATCCAGCCATTAACAATAATTGCAGGTTTTGGTTTATGAAATGCTAAACTAATAAATCCAAACAACATTTGGATATTTTGGTATAATTGCGGCAGGGGTATTTCAATAAAAACTCTTATTTGAGAGGTTTGATGGACCATCCCATATTTCACAACCTCACATTTACAAACCATAGCAGCTTACATACGCTAATATTACTTATCACCATTAGTCATGACCACACCAGAGATAGTATTTTGGACAGCCATTTTCATTGTTTTCTATGCTTATCTGGGCTATGGTCTGCTGCTTTTCGTTTTGATCCAAATCAAACGACAGCTGTTTGGCAAACCACGCCTGATGGATAACGGAGATTTTGAACCGGCGGTAACTTTCATTGTGGCAGCATACAACGAGGAGGATTGGATAGAGGATAAAATTCTAAATTGCCTGGCTTTTGATTACCCCAAAAATAAGATCGAATTCTGGTTCGTCACCGACGGCTCTGACGATCAAACAATGGACCGGATTACCCATTTTCCGACCCCTCCCGGCGTAACCATCAGATTGCTGCACAAAAGGGAGAGAGCCGGTAAAATTGCTGCAGTCGAGCGGATTATGCCATTGGTAAAAACCCCTGTCACGATCTTTACCGACGCCAATACTGAGGTCAACCCGCAGGCTATTAAAAACATCGTACGGCACTACCAGGATCCCAAGGTAGGAGCGGTTGCTGGTGAGAAACGTATTGCGGTAGGTGAAAAAGGAGACGCTACCGGTGCCGGTGAAGGTATCTACTGGAAATACGAATCACTCCTGAAAACCTGGGATTCGGAATTATACACCGTGGTAGGGGCAGCCGGTGAATTGTTTTCAATCCGCACGGAGCTTTTCGTAAATGTTCCAAAGGATACTTATATCGAGGATTTTGTCATGACAATGCGCATTGCGCAAAAAGGTTATCGGGTGCGGTACGAACCACAGGCCTTCGCTGCCGAAAGTCAAAGCGCCTCGATGGCCGAGGAACTCAAGCGAAAAATTCGGATAGCAGCCGGTGGCCTGCAAACCTTTTGGCGATTGCGAGAACTGCTCCTGCCCTACCCTCAACCTGTCCTTACCTTTCAATATATTTCCCACCGGGCCCTCCGGTGGACCTTAGCCCCACTGGCCCTACCTTTCTTATTTATCCTGAATATTCTTTTGCTGCAAAATGGAAATCCACTGTACCAATATCTGATGGTGGCCCAGATTGCCTTTTATTTATTTGCCTTACTTGGTTATTTATTTGAGCAAAAGCAAATGAAGATCAAGGCTTTTTTCGTCCCCTATTATTTTTGTTTCATGAATTATGCGATGTACCGGGGCTTCTTCCGGTTGATCGCCGGACGGCAGTCGGTAAAGTGGGAGAAGGCGGAAAGGGCGAAAAAGGAAATGGTTTAAGTCTGTGTCATTCCATTTTATAAAAAATCATTCGTTAAACTCTGACATTCCTGCCGGGCCATCACCATTTTAAAAAATATGTCGCCGAGAACTAAGCTTCATAGTTCACCTGAATCGGTGGAAAACTTAATATAAATTATATATTTATTGACAGGAATTTTTTATTTGAGTAAACCTAATAATCATTACAAACCCAGAATGTTTAATTATAAAAAACGTTTTGTTTTTCCAAAACAAGTTTATAGATTTGTAAAAATTTGATAATCAATGAAGAAGCAACATAACAACCGGAAACACAACTACCCTGATGCTGATTTGCACCGTCAATGTTTAGAGAAATTGAGAGCTGCACATGAGGACTTAAAACATTTTGAACAATACGGTTACGGAGTCGAAAAAATGATCGCTTTTAAGTCACAGTGTGACCGGTTCCGGGATCTTCCCGATGACGATGAGCTACTTGGCGACCAAATGCTGCTGACGGAAAAAAAATATAAAGCCGCTGATAAATTGAGAAGTGCGATCCGTAGTTTAATGACCCGGGTAGAAATGAAGTTCAACAACCGAACCGGGCGATACCGGAAATTTGGTGCCTCCAAGCTGGGAGACATGACTGACGCCCAATTGCTGTTTTGCTCCCGGCGGGTTGTGCGGGTCGCCCGTCAGCAAATTGACTTTTTGGAAGAAGTAGGCGTCAACGAAAATATTTTGGGAAAAATAACTGCGGCCGCTCAGGAATTTGAGAATGCACTAAACCTTCAGCAAGATAAAGTTGCAGACCGGGACATCGGGGTGGAAAGACGTGTCGATCAGGGGAATATCATCTATGAAGAATTGGTAACCCTCTGCAACATTGGGAAAGACATCTGGGACAATAGAGATAAGGCCAAATACGAAATGTACTGTCTCTACGAAAGTAACAATGAACAGAAGAAAGCCAGAAAAGCCAAAATGGCTGATCAAACTTCCTGATCTCCCGGAAGACCCCAAAATGAAATGCTACATTATTGAGAATACCGCTATTTTTTCTCGTACGGAACGCCGGGAGTCCAGGCCGGTCTTTTGTCCCGGTCGCTGATGAGTCTGGCAGCATGGGAAAAAGCCTGACAATATTTCAGCAAATATTCAAAATTGATCGTTTCCGGATTATCGCTTACCTGGTGGTAATATTTCATAATTTCTGCATCCATTGCAGTGACACCCGGAGCAAAATCTATCGCCGGAATTCCCTTTCTGGCAAAAGAAATATTGTCGGATCGCTCGTACAAACCCTGTTCGGGCGCAGGGTCACGTATGACGGACAAGTCGAAGGCTCTGGCAGCCATTTCCAATTCCTCACTAATGTCTGTTAAATCATAACCAATGACAGAGATATGTTCGGTTGTATTGTAACCGCCGCCGTCATTATTCAGGTTGAAGACCGTTTTCTCCAGCGGAACCAAAGGGTTCTCTACATAATACTTACTGCCAAGCAGGCCAATTTCCTCACCTGTGCAAGCTAAAAAAATGACCGACCGCCGGGGAGGATTTTGTACCAACGATTTCACCGCCGCCAACAGCGCCACCGTACCGATGGCATTGTCCCGGGCACCATTGAATATACTATCCTGCGGCGTGATAGCTCCCCCACCCTGTTTACCAACACCAACATGATCGTAGTGGGCACTGATCAGAATGTGTTCATCTTTTAAGGCAGGGTCGCTTCCCTCCAGCACACCCACTACATTCGGAGCGTAAATTTTTTGCGACTGTACGCCAGTATTTTCAAGGGTTATGACTAATGGCTGCCCATTTTCCATATCAATAATTGGATTGGGCTTTTCTTCCTGAATGAATGCATAGAAAATATCATCTTGTCCGCTGTCATCTGATTCCTCGTCGCCTTTTTCCAGCCGTTCCTTATTAAAATAGCTTTTAAAGAATCGCCAGGGAAAGTTGACCCGAAACAATTCGACCACCCCAACAGCACCACGTTCTTTGGCCAAGGCCATTTTTTTCGCACCAATTTGAAATATCTCATACGGATTTTGATTGTCAGGCGTCCCCGGTTTCATAAAGACCACCTTGCCTTTGACATCCAGTCCCTGATAATCATCTACTCCGCTTTCAGCATCAACCCAGCCATGCCCGACAAAAATAGCTTCAGTTGTCACGTTTAGGGCTCCTCCCCGGAACACGACC
>JBFIJS010000393.1:0-4811 GCA_041600595.1 Saprospiraceae bacterium
CACCGTCTTTGTATTCGTATTCCATGATCAGCTGGCCATCTTCATTGAAGTACCTGGTCGCTCCGTGAAGTGCCCCCATTTTGTAGTTATTTTCCTGTTGCAGGATATCCTTGTTGGGGTAAAACTTCTGGTAATTACCGTGGATCTGTCCGTCAACATAAAAACCCTCTTCCAGCAACCGGGTGTTTTTGATACGAACGAATTTTCCATCCAACACATTTGCTTTGTAATTGCACACCAGCTCCAGCTGTCCGGCTGCTGAGTATTCCATGAAAGGACCAGAGTACTGATCATCAATAAAATTGGCAACTGTTTTTGGCAAAGGCCTCCGGTCATGATAAGTTATCCACGTGCCGTTTCTTTTACCATTTTTCATGACACCTTCTTCGAGGGTCTTGCCATCGGCATTGGTCTTGATCACTTTCTGAAAACCACCCGGCAAGTCGGTGACCGCAAAACCGGTCAAGTCAATCGATTCGGCATTGGCAGACGAAGTACCCGTCGGTGAGCCATTGCCTCCACATGACACGAGTAAGAAAAGCAAACTTGAAAAAATCAACATGTTTTTCATAAAGCCAAAAATATTTTAGTTAAGGAATAAATGATTTATCAGAGCAAAAAGTGAATGTATTGCTACCTTCCCGCTCCGAGGTTGTGCTACGCAAAAATTGGTTCAATGTGCCGCAAATTTTATAATAATCACAAAAAGAGACAAACTTTGATGAACTGAGACCTGATTACCACTTAGAACCGGCCGGGTCGCCTTCCGGCTGCAAAATGAAAATTCTACGTGGAAAATGAGAGGTACTGTTAGTACATACCGGTTTACAGAGGACCCGGTTTGAAGAAAGTGTTGTATTTTTTTTCGGGTTTTTTCCATGAATTTTATTTTTGCGCCCTGTTCCGATAGCCTCCAGCGCTTTTTTATTGAAAAATCATTCTTACCAGGCTAACCATTAATTGATTATGGACATAAAAATTCAAGATCTGACGAAAACCTACGGCGTCCAAAAGGCAGTTGACAATATCTCATTTGAAGTTAAAACAGGGGAGATACTGGGCTTTCTCGGACCCAATGGTGCCGGGAAAACGACGACCATGAAAATCATTACCGGATACATCGAAGGTGATCTGGGTGATGTGACGATCGGCGGTAAATCCGTAAAAACGGGAGAGACAAAAGGCCATATTGGCTACTTGCCGGAACACAACCCGCTTTATCTGGAAATGCCCGTGATGGACTACCTCGGCTTTTGTGCAGCCATTCAGGGCATGGACAAGTCGGTCATACCCGGCCGTATCCGGCAAATGATCAAGGTGTGTGGTTTAAATGCGGAAAAACACAAAAAAATCGGCGAGCTTTCGAAAGGGTACCGACAGCGGGTGGGACTGGCCCAGGCGATGATCCACGACCCGGAAATCCTGATCCTCGATGAGCCAACCACCGGACTCGACCCTAACCAAATCGTCGAGATCAGGGAACTGATCAAAAATATCGGCCGGGAAAAAACGGTCATCCTCAGCACCCACATCCTTCCCGAAGTAGAGGCAACCTGCGACCGCATCCTGATCATCAACAAGGGTAAAATAGTAGCAGATGGTACTGCAGCCACCCTGAGAAAGCAAGCTCAGGGCAAACAGGTCCTGCATGTTCGCATTGAAGATGCCGATGTCAACAGCGTCTTTGAAAAGCTAAAAGCATTGCCTTCGGTGGCCATGGTCGACATCCTCGACGCAGCCAACCATCGTTTTGAAATTCAAAGCGTGCAGGATGCCGTTTCCAATCGGCAGGTCTTTGAGCTTTGTGTAAAAAACAAATGGGCCCTGACCGAGATCATTCCATTCGAAACCAGACTGGAGGATATCTTCCGTGATCTAACACTTAATTAAAAATGAAGGGATGATTTGAGTTATTCTTCATTCTCTCATTTATTAATTTACTATCGACATGAATCCAACTTGGGTTATAGCAAAACGTGAACTGGCCAGTTATTTTGATTCTTTAGTGGCCTACATTTTATTGATTGCCTTTCTGGGTTTTACCGGATTTTTTACCTGGCTGGGTATCTCTGATATTTTCTTCCGAAAGCAGGTTGACTTGCAAGTTTTTTTTGGCATTGCCCAATGGTCATTACTGGTATTTATTCCCGCCATTACCATGCGTCAATTTGCCGAAGAAAAAAGGACTGGTACGATTGAGTTGCTTCTAACAAAAAACGTTACCGACCGGCAGGTCGTGTTGGGGAAGTTTTTGTCATGTATGCTCATGGTGGCCATCGCGCTGGCATTCACCCTACCCTATTATGTTTCCGTTTCCCAATTGGGAAATATCGACCACGGGGCCACGATTTCCGGGTATTTCGGCTTGTTGTTGCTAAGTGCCGCATTCATCAGTATCGGCCTCTTTGCCAGCAGCCTCTCCAATAACCAAATCGTCGCATTTCTGCTGGGGCTGTTCATCTGCCTGTTTTTTCACCTGATGTTCGATGTGATTGGCTCCGGACTGACCGGTTGGGTTGGCACCCTGTTTAGCACGCTCAGTACCTCGGATCATTTTTACTCTATTTCCCGTGGTGTTCTGGACACCAAAGACATCATCTACTTTGCCTCCGTCATCTTGCTCGGACTGTTTTTGGCGGAATACAACATTGCGAAAAAATAAGCCTCAGATGCTGTTTCCAGGCCGTCTCAAACAGCACAAACTACGTTTACAGATGGCCCGGCGGTTTCTCCAGGCAGAACAACCTAAAATCAATTCAGGCCCCTTTGTCAGGAAGGCATCTTTAAGGGAAGTGAATATTCACATAAAAAACTGAATTTCAGCAAATTGAACAATCTAAACAGATGAAAAAGACAACCATCACTTCTGTACTTTTGATAGCAGGAATTTTATTATTGCTCAATGTTCTTTCGCAAAGCTTCTTTTACCGGTTCGACCTGACGGCCGATAAGCAGTACACACTGAGCAATGCCACCAAAGATATTCTGCGCAACCTGGAAAACCCGGTTACAGTTACGGCCTATTTCAATGAAGACCTCCCGCCCGATCTGGAAAAAATCAAAAAGGATTTTCAGGAAATGCTGGTCGAATACCGCAATACCTCCAAGAACATGGTGGAATATCAGTTTGTCGATCCCAGCGCAAGCCCCGAAAAAGAACAAGAGGCCGGGCAAAGTGGCATTCGCCCCGTCATGATCAATATCCGTGAAAAAGATCAGAGTAAGCAGCAAAAAGCCTTCCTCGGTGCGGTTTTAAAAATGGGCGAACAGCAGGAAGTGATCCCGGTCATTGCAACCGGAAGTGGTATGGAATATTCGCTCAGTACCAGTATCAAAAAAATGGCCGTGACAAATAAACCGGTCATTGGCATCGTGCAAGGGCATGGGGAACCTGCCCTGCAGGAGTTGGGACAGGTTTATCAATCGCTGAGTATTCTCTACAATATTGAGCCGGTAGATTTAGGAGCCGGAGACCTGAGCCGCTTCAAAGCCATCGCCATGGTAGCTCCCAAAGATTCCATCCCTCCCAGCCATTTTGCTAATCTTGACACCTATCTGAGTGGCGGAGGCAACCTTTTTCTCGGCGTCAACCGTGTAGAAGGGAACCTGCAAAACCAGACGGGCTCAGCAGTAACGACCGGCCTGGAGTCCTGGTTGGAAAGTAAGGGTATTCTGGTAGAGCCGTCCTTCATACTGGATGCTCAGTGTGGCACCGTAAACGTACAGCAACAACAAGGGTTTTTCGTCATGAATACGCCCGTCCAGTTTCCTTATCTGCCTTTGATTAGTCAGTTCCCCGAGCACCCGATCACCAACGGACTGGAACAGGTCATTCTGCCTTTTGCCAGTCCTCTTTCCTACAATGGAGCCGGTACTTTTACCCCGTTTTTACAAACCTCCTCCAAATCAGCCTCCTCCCCTGCCCCAACCACCTTCGATGTGGTCAATAAAAAATGGACTGCTACAGATTTTACCATGTCCAATATTCCCCTCGGCGGCATCGTTGAAGCACCAGGTTCCGGCAGGATTATCGTCATTGGTGACGGAGATTTCCCGGTGACGGGGCAAGGCCGCGGGCAAAGTCAGGACAATATCAGCCTGATGGTCAACTCCATTGATTTCCTGAGTGATGATACCGGCCTGATCGAACTTCGCACCAAAGGCGTCGCAACCCGCCCGATTTCCGACCAATATATCGGCGATGAAAATGCCGGTAAAAGAAATACCATGAAATACCTGAACTTTGGGCTGCCAATACTGCTGGTCATCCTCTATGGCTTTTTCCGTTCCCAACAACAACGGAATGTCCGGATGCGGAGACTGCAAGAAGATTATTCCTAATTTCTGTGCAAGCTGGGAGAATCCGGAGATGGTTCTTTCTTCTGTAAAACTCACCAGCTTCCCGAACAAATCCTGGTATGCCCGAAGCCTATATTTTTGATGCCATTCTCACCCCCCGCGGAAAGGGAAAACCCGGTGGTGCCCTTTACGAAGTAAAACCGATCGACCTGCTTTGCTCCTGCCTGTCGGCCATCAAAGCCAGAAACAACCTGAACGTATCCGACATAGAGGATTTGATTATCGGCTGTGTAACTCCGGTGAAAAATCAGGGGCACAACATTGCCAAGGCAGCTCTGCTTTATGCCGGTTGGCCTGACAGTATCGGTGGTTTTCAAATTAACCGCTTCGGAGCTTCCGGGCTGGAGGCGGTCAATCTGGCGGCCATGAAAATCATCTCGGGTTGGGAAGAACTCGTACTCGCCGGTGGAGTGGAAAGTCTGAGCAGGACCCCCATCGGGTACGATGGCGGA
>JBFIJS010000394.1:0-4805 GCA_041600595.1 Saprospiraceae bacterium
ACGGAAAACCACAACCCACAATTTTACTCCGGTATTTGAGCAGGTGAATCAGTTCCACAAAAACCTTTGCCACTGCTTTCGGTGTGGAAGGGTTGGGTGTTTCAATTTTGATACGTTCCGTAATGAGTTCTCCTTTGGTAAGATCAACAATGGCTCCCTTGATGTTGGAACCTCCTACGTCGATGCCGAGGATGTTTTTCGTTTGCATGATGAAAATTGTCGACGGTCGGCGGTCAACGGTGAACGCAGGGGCGTCTGTGCCTGGCAGTTCGCCCTGAGTCCGCCGTTTGCCGCTGTCGTCACTTGATAACTTTGACGGTCATTTTTATATCTGCTGTCGGTCGGTCACGGTTGTCTTTTTCCACTTTGGCAATTTTGTCAATCACTTCCAGCCCTTTAATCACCTGGCCAAAGACGGTGTATTCCCGGTCGAGTTGGGGGGTGCCACCCAGGGTCGTATAAGCTTCTCTTTGCTCCGGGGAATAGCGGATGCCTTTATCTATTTCCACTCCATCCAGTTCCCGGTCGCTGTAAACTTTACCCTGCACCAGATAAAACTGAGAGCCGGAGGAACGTTTTTCGGGGTTGCCAGGCCCGCCGGTACGGGCAGCAGCAATGGTCCCTTTGACGTGCACCAGCGAATCTACAAATTCGGCGGGAATCGTATAGCCGGGGCCACCCATTCCCAGGGCTGCACCGGCTTTGGCTCCTCTGGAGTTGGGGTCGCCCCCCTGGATCATGAAGCCGTCGATGACCCGGTGAAACAACAAGCCGTCAAAATACCCTTCTTCGGCCAATTTTACAAAATTGTCGCGGTGTTGGGGCGTCGCATTCGATAACTTGACGATCATGCTCCCGGAGTCGGTGGCTATTTCCACCAGGCAATCCAGTGGCTGCTCGATTAAAATCCGTTTTTCCTGCACGGCTGTTTTCCTGCCATTGGTGGCTTCCAGCTTAACGGTGTAGTTGCCCGAGGACGTATAAGTATGGACTGGGGCATCGTTGGTGGAGATGGTACCGTCCCCGAAATCCCATTTGTAAGTAGTTGTTTCTTTAGAGAGGTTTTCAAATTTTACCCTGGCCGGAGCGACAGTCTGGTCGGAGGTGTAGGCAAAATCGGCTATCGGTTTGTTGCAGGCCATCAACAGGGATATTGTCAGGAGCACAAAAATTGTTCGCGGCATGGGAACGGTGGGCAGTGGATGACGGACGGCAGACGCCGAATGGATACAAATAGAAAGATCCGCCCGCTGTCTGCCGTCTGTGATCTGTTTGCTATTTTAAAACTTTGATTGTCATTTTTACATCTTCGGTCGGGCGGTCGCGCTGGTCTTTGGCCACTTTGGCGATGGCATCAACCGCTTCCATTCCTTCGATCACCTGTCCAAAAACGGTATAATCCCCGTCGAGGCCGGGGTATCCACCTACCTGGTTGTAGTAATCCAGTTCGCCCTGGGAATAAGCGACGCCACTGGCTTGCTTTTGGGCAATAATGGAGGCGTTCTGCGGGGTAACTCCATTTTGGACAATATAAAACTGCGAGCCGGAAGAGCGTTTTTCCGGGTTGGAAGGACCACCTGTCCGGGCAGCCGACAAAGCGCCGCGGAAGTGCTTGGCGCCAATTTCGGCGGGAATGGTGTAGCCGGGGCCACCCATTCCGAGGGCTTGTCCGGGCTGGGCAGATTTAGAGTCGGGGTCGCCTCCCTGGATCATGAAGCCATCGATGACCCGGTGGAACAAAGTGCCATCGTAGAAGCCTTCGCTGGCGAGCTTGATAAAGTTATCCCGGTGCTGCGGGGTTGAATTGTAAAGTTTGGCTTTGATATCGCCGTAAGCAGTTTTGATCAAAACGATGGTTTCGCCAGCATCTTTGGCTGCTTTTTCGGCAGCAGAGGTTGGTTCGCTGCCTGCGCCGCCACATCCCATCAGGAAGGCTGCGACTAATAGTGCAAAGAGGTATGATGTTCTTTTCATTTATAATGGTTGTTAGTTGATATTTTTCGCTGATAAACAGGGCAAAAAGGAGAGGTTCAGCCTTCTTGTTCCCACTCTTTAAAATACTGGATAACCTTCACCTTGAGATACTCTTCCTGTTCTTCCACTCCTTTGGTCGGGAAGGGTTTTAAGGCAACGTAATGTGGCCAGCCATCGTCGTCTCTCCCGACAAAATCGTAATAGCCATCGTAGCTCATCAGCCGGCAAACAGCGATGTGCATGAGGTCTTGTTTTTCTTCTTTGGTAAATTCGGTTTTCCAGCGTCCCAGCTCCTGTAAGCCGATAAGAAAGAGGATGGCGTTCATGTCGGGGAGGGAATCCCGCTTCATGGCATCCTTGACCAGGTGACGCACCCGCAGCCACTCAAAGTCTAATTCCCAGGTTTCAGTCATGGTATTTTCCATAAGGGCGCAAAGATAGGAATTTGGGGGTTTACAGTGGGCAGTTTGCAGTTTGCAGTTTACATGTGTCGTCCTGAAAAAGCTTTACAGTTAAAAAATAGTCCGGCTGGGATTTTACAGTCACAAAAATAGTCCTGAAAAAGCTTTACAGCCGGAAATTAAATCCTGAAATTCCATTACATCAAAAATCAGTTGCGGCTCTTTTTCGGAGCCATTGACATACCCAGCCAGTTGACCGCTTAGGCACCCAGTGGTTTTTGGGTAGCGGTCCTGTCAAGGATTTTGGCGAAAATAATTTTTGTGCCTTCGACACTTCCAGTATTCAGCGTGAATTTTTTTCATGCTGAATACGAGGCTTACCTACCCCCTTGCAGGCACAAAAAATATTTTCGCCAAAACCACCTGGGCTGTAGTCCTTGACAGGGCCGCTGCCCAAATGGCCAACTTTGCCTGAGCGGTCAGCTGGCGGTTCACCCTTTTGGGGCTGCACCGCTTGCTGCCGCCTCTTTTTCAGCTTTGACAAGGGCTTTTTCTGCAAAGCTCTTCCAATGCTTTTTCAAAATCCCTGTGCGGGTATGAGCCTCTTTTGGCGTCAGCTTATCGCACGAGGAATGAGGGCGGCGCTCGTTGTAGTAGCGGATGGCTTCTTCGATGAACTGCAGGGCTTCTTCAAAGGAAGAAAAAGTGCGGTCCATCTCAAAGCTGTCTTTCAAAATGCCGTTCATGCGCTCGGCAATGGCGTTTTCCAACGGGTCGCCGTTTTCGGTCATACTGATGAGAATGCCTTCGGCTTTGAGCGCACCGGTGTACAATTTGGAGCAGTATTGCAGTCCCCGGTCAGAGTGGTGCATCAGTTCCCGCTGCGGGTACTGCCGGGATGCAAGTGCCATTTGCAATGCTTCAAGGCAGAAAGCTGCATCCATGCTGTATCCGAAGTTCCAGCCCACGACCTGGTGGGAGTAGGCGTCCGTTATCAAAATCAGGTAACAGAAGCCTTCGCCGACCCGGATGTAGGTGATGTCGCTGACCCAAAGCTGCTCTGCCTGTACCACCTGCAGTTCTCTGACCAGGTTGGGGTACAGCGGCAAAGTGTGCCGGCTCAGGGTCGTCACCGTGCGGCGGCGGCGGCGCTTGACCAGCAGGTCGTTCTGGCGGAGCACCTCGAAAAAGCGGTCCCGTCCGATAAAAACCTGCCGGGCCTCCAGCGACGGCTTCAGTATCAGGAACAGGTTGCGGCCGCCTACCCGGCGGGCCACCCGGCGTTCATGTTTGACCAAGTCAACAATGATCGCATCCTGGAAACGTTCTTTCGCTTCGTGCCACCTTTGTTCGTAATAGGCCTGGCGGCTTTTGCCAAACAGATCACACAAGACCCTCAGGCCTACAGTCTTGTAAAATGCTTTCATTTTTTCGACTGTTTGGCGCCAGACTTTTTTCGGATCTCGATCTGAAATTCTTTTTCGGCCAGGTCAATCATCGTCTCCAGCGCCTCGACTTTTAGCTGGGAAAGTTCTAATTGGCGCTTGAGTTGTTTGAGTTGTTCCTGGGCTGACAGCTCAGAGGAAGCGTCTGTTGAAGCTTTTTTATCTGACATGGTATCCTGATTTTGAACGTAAAGTTCGTCCTTGCGGCGATACCATTTGACAAATTCTTTGACGACACCTTTGTTCTTTAAACCATGTTCTTCGGCCAGATACCCGGCACTGGCTTTGCCTGCAAGGTACTCCTTCGCAATCTTGCGCTTGAGTTCTTCCGGGTAGCGACCCCTTGGCTTTACTTTTTTAATTTGTCCTGTCACAGCTTTAATCGTTTTTGTGTAAAGCTATTTCAGGACGAGTCATCATTAAACAATTCCTCGTTTTTTTCGGTAGGGTTTTTTCTGTTCGTTTCGTTTTTAGGGTGAAATGACCGAAGTTTGTTATAACTGCTAAAAACCCAAAGCCCTTTCATATTATTACCCATTCCATTTTACAAACACAGTTTTGCTACCGCGAGGCCCCAAACGACCATCCAACATAACTGTTTTTTTGGCTATGTACGACTCCACAACAGTCTGCTGCCAGCCATTCACCAATCTTCAAGATTTTATGACTGTCTCAACATTTGACCGAAGGTCGTTTTTAAAAAAACTAAAGCGGAAAGACACTGCTCCCGTTTTGAAAAAAGGAATTTTTAAAAATGCACAATCTCTGATGTCTGGTATCGGGCAGGAAATGCCGCCGGTGCCGGCACCTGCTACCGCCGCAGTGCTGAGTGGCGGACTCGACCCCTATACCGGTCCGTGGGCATACGAACAGGCGGCCCACCTCATTCGCCGGACAATGTTCGGGGTGAAAAAAGCGGATGTGGACTTGCTGCTTTCCATGAATATGGAACAGGCGGTGGACTACCTCCTCGACGTGAATCCGA
>JBFIJS010000395.1:0-4801 GCA_041600595.1 Saprospiraceae bacterium
CCCTTAAAATCCCTTTGGGCCGAGCAGTCTCATGCCTCAAAGCGAAGTGAATCCTTCGGCCCACTTGCAGAGAAAAAAATTAAAGCAAATTTAAATTACACGGTACTCAAACTGCCGGCTGATTAAATTGGATTGAATCATTTTTTTATAGCTCACAGATTTACGAGCACTTGTAAAACAACTTTTTAGGATCAGGTGGAATGGGCCATGGTGGCCCGTTCCGACCTGCCTTTTCACTAAATGACTGATCATGAAGATCAACCACCGTTCATCCATCGTAGCCGGCGCTGTTGCCTTCGTACTGGCAACGAGTTGCTGCTGGCTGCCGTTTTTGGCCATTGGCCTCGGCGGAGTCACAGGGCTGATGGCATTTAGTGAAACCCTGGAAAGGTACAGTCTGCCATTCCTGCTGCTCGGATCCGGGTTGCTGGTTTTTGGGATTTATCAAATGAAAAAAAAGAATCAAATGGCCATAAAGATCATTTTGTCGTCCACCATCACCTGCCCCAACTGCGGCCACCAAAAGACGGAACAAATGCCGACCGATGCCTGCCAGTATTTCTACGAATGCGAACAGTGCCACCAGATTCTAAAACCAAAGGAAGGAGACTGTTGCGTATTTTGCAGTTATGGCACCGTCGATTGTCCGCCGATTCAGGAGGGAAAAGCATGTTGTTAATGTTGGTTGGAATAAACGCTGCAGCAAAATTTATTTATGGAATGCGGAGCGGTAAAAGTTGCGCTTTTTGCAACGGCAGGACAGCCTGCCTCAAGGTTTTAAAGGGCGGCGTCGATCCGATGCATCGGAACGACGCCGCCCCTTAAAACCCCGTTGGGCCGAGCAGTCATAAACTTAATTGCCCGATCGTTTTTTTTCGGCCCACATTTCCGGTTCATTTTTTAAAGAAACATTTGTTACAGTGTAATAAACTGCCCAAAGATGAAATACTTCGTGAAATATCAAATCAAGCCACTTCGCCAGACACTGTTCTCCCTGTGGACTTGTGCCGTCTGTCTGACAATGACCGGGGCAGCAGGTGCACAATCCCTGGAAGACCTGCTACAAGTCGCAGCGGCCAATAATTTGACGCTGCAATCGCTGCAAAAAGAGCACTCGGCAGCCCTCGAAAAAGCGCCGCAGGTCAACCAACTGCCCGACCCCGAGTTTGGCATCGGGGTCTTTCCGTTGCCCGTAGAAACCCGATTAGGGTCGCAAGTCGTAAGGTTCGGAGCGACCCAGATGCTGCCCTGGCCCGGTACGCTGGACGGCAAGGCCGATCTCGAAATGACCAAAGCCCGGGCCGTTCACGAGCGCACCGCCAACCAGCAAATCGAAGTATTTTATGAAATAAAAAAAGCCTGGCTGCGCTTGTACGAAATCGAACAGAGCAAGGCCGTTCTTTTGCGAAACATGCGCCTGCTGGAGGCCCTGGAACAACTGGCCCTGGCGAAAGTAGAGGCAGGGAAAAGCTCCGCCGCTGATGTACTCCGGGTACAATTAAAAACCAACGAGCTGGAACAGCAACTGGACCTGCTGGAGGTGGCCAAAACGGCTCCCACGACGACCATCAACCAATTGCTGAACAGGGATCTTGCCACGCCGGTCAACATCACCGACAGCCTGACTTTCGCTCCCCTACCCCTCGACAAAGCCACTTTATTCGGCCAGATTTCCCAAAATCACCCGATGCTGAAAATGCTTGGGTGGCAGCAGGAAGCATCCCGGCAATCCATTTCACTGAATGAATTGGAAAGCAGGCCCGTTTTCGGGGTCGGTTTCGATTATATTCTGGTCAATGAGCGGACCGACGCCGAACCACCCCGCAATGGCAGAGACATCGTGCAACTTCGGGGCACCGTCAAAATTCCCCTCGACAAAGGCCGGTTTGTGGCCAGGGAGCAGGAAGAAAACCTGAAGATCGAAGCCGTCGAATTGCAAAAGAAAGATATCGCCAGCCGTTTCCAGGCCACCATCGAGCGGGCTTATGCGAGCCACGAAGCGGCTCGATTACAAATGGATTTTTATCAAAAACAAACCGAAATCACCGCTGCGGCCATCCGCATCCTGGAATCGGAATACAGCGCCCGCGGCAATCGGTTCGACGAACTGTTGTTACTGGAAAAGGACCTGCTTGATTATGATCTGAAAATCCTGAAAGCGATAGTGGACAGCCATTTGGCCAAAGCTTCGATCGAGCAGTTTGTTTTTTAAAATAAATCATCGTCCGGTATTCTCATTTAAACCTA
This sequence comes from Saprospiraceae bacterium, assembly GCA_041600595.1. Classification (GTDB taxonomy): domain Bacteria; phylum Bacteroidota; class Bacteroidia; order Chitinophagales; family Saprospiraceae; genus UBA6168. Next base: position 2,248 of record JBFIJS010000395.1, read on the forward strand.
ACATCTGATGCAACGACATGGAAAATAAAAAAATCATTTTCACCGCCCTGATCGCAGTGGCCATTGGCCTCGCTGCCGGCTATTTTATTTTTGGCAAAAAGAACGGATCGGAAATGGCTGCAACAGGCCACCAGCAAAGCATGGAAACCACCGCCACCGGCGGCCAGGAAGAAATCTGGACCTGCTCCATGCACCCCCAAATCCGGCAAAACGAACCCGGCATCTGCCCCATTTGTGAAATGGACCTGATTCCGCTGGAAAGCAATACTTCCAGCGACCCCTTGGTACTGGAAATGACGGAAGCTGCGGTGACGCTCTCCAACATCCAGACCACCGTGATCGGGCGGGGAAGCCACGCTTCGCAGTCTCTTGTATTAAATGGCAAAGTGCAGGAGGACGAGCGGCGGGCGGCCAGCCAGGTCGCACACATCCCCGGCCGGATCGAGCAATTGTTTGTGACTTTCACCGGCGAGACCGTGAAAAAAGGACAAAAACTGGCAACTATTTATTCCCCCGAGTTGATCGCCGCCCAGCGGGAGTTGCTGGAGGCAGTAAAGCTGCAGGCAGTGAACAGCCATTTGCCGGAGGCGGCCAGAAATAAATTGCGGTTTTGGAAAATACCGGAAGCCACCATCCAGGAAATAGTAAGCAGTGGTGAGGTCCGGGAAACATTTACCCTGTTTGCCGAAACATCGGGCATCGTGGCCAATCGCCGGGTATCGGTCGGTGATTATGTAAAACAAGGGCAGGTGCTCTACGACCTGACCAACCTCGACCGGGTGTGGGTACTGTTCGATGCCTACGAAGAAGACCTTTCGCAAATTCGGTTGGGCGATAAAATTACATTCACGACGCCCGCCCTGCCGGGCAAAACATTCACCACATCGATCACCTTCATCGACCCGGTCATCAACCCTGCGACCCGTGCCGCCTCCCTCCGGGCAGAAGTTGGCAACGGGCAAGGCCTGCTCAAACCGGAGATGTTTGTCAAAGGAACCATTCTTTCCGAAACGGATCGCAAAGCGCCACTGACCGTTCCACGCTCTGCCGTCATGTGGACCGGCAGCCGGTCGGTGGTGTATGTAAAAATGCCTGATATGGAGATTCCTTCTTTCCAATTCAGGGAGGTCGTGCTGGGAGAGGCAACCGGCAGTGGATATGTAGTAAAAAGTGGCCTGGATGCCGGCGAAGAAGTTGTCAGCAATGGCAATTTCGTCATCGATGCCGCGGCACAACTCAACAACCAGCGCAGCATGATGAACAGGGATGTGAGTATCAAAAAAGGGGAGCAGGGAATTCCTGATTACCAGGCGGAAACGCCGGCCGCTTTCAAAAAACAACTCGGCAACCTGGCGGCGAGCTACCTCACACTCAAGGATGCTTTGGTTAGTACCAACCCTGGTTCGGCCCAACAGGCGGCCGGTGGTTTTTCCGAAAATTTGGAAAAAGTAGATATGGCGCTGCTGCAGGGAGAGGCGCACCTTTACTGGATGGAACAGCTGGACGGGCTGCGCAGTCATGCCCAAAACATCGCCGAAGCAGATGAAATTGACGCCCAGCGCAAACAATTCAGCTTCTTGTCCAACCTGTTGATCAAGGCCGTCACCGCCTTCGGCACGACCAGTAACCAACTGTATGTGCAGTATTGTCCAATGGCGATTGACAACAAAGGGGCGGACTGGCTGGCGCAGGAAAAGGAAATCCGGAATCCCTATTTTGGCGATAAAATGATGACCTGTGGAAGCGTGAAAAGAGAACTCACCCCCCGTATGGACATGGAGAACGGGGCCCCATCGGACGCCGGCCCGGCGCATGAGCACTGATCGGTTTTTGAATATAGTTGAAGGGGTTGTCCCGGATGTTGATTGTTCGCCGGAAAGGGACATTATAAAGTAAAACAGCTCTGCGATCTGACATCAATATGAAAACAAAAACAGAAAGAATCCTTATCAAAAACATGGTCTGCCCCCGCTGCGTCCGGGTAGTCAGAGAAGACCTGACTGCGCTGGGATTGCCAGTCAGTGCGGTAGCGATGGGAGAAGCGACCATGTCCCGCCCGTTGCTGGCTGCAGAGAAAACAGCCCTGGAAAAGGTTTTACAAAAAAATGGCTTTGAGATACTGAGCAACCGGGAAGAACAACTGGTCGAGCAGGTAAAACAGATGGTTATTGAGCATGTATGGGAGCGGCAGCCAAAACCCCCAACCTTGAATTTTTCTGACTTCCTTGCCGGGGCCACCCATACGGCCTATTCGTCCTTGAGCACATTGTTTTCCTCGCTGACAAGTACAACGATCGAACAATTTATTATTCAGCAAAAAATTGAAAGAGTCAAAGAACTATTAACCTACGGAGAAGAGACTTTATCGGAAATAGCCTACCGCCTGGAATACAGCAGCCCTCAGCACCTGTCGGCGCAGTTTAAAAAAGTAACCGGACTCACCCCCACGCAATTTCGCCAGAACATAGAAGAAAGAAGAAAGGCCACTAAGTACCGTGTAATTTAAGTATGTTTAAAAAGTGCGGAACAGGAAAAGTCGCTCTTTTGGCAACAC
>JBFIJS010000396.1:0-4785 GCA_041600595.1 Saprospiraceae bacterium
CCGAGCAGTTGGCTGCCTCAATGATAAGGTGAAATTTCCGGCCCACATGAATCAGTGAAATTTTAAAGAAACTTTTGTTACACAGTATTCAGAAATGAAAGTTTTTATCAAAACTACTTGAGGGTTGCACATCTCAAATGACCAGAGAAATACGGATGGTCTGTCTATTTTTCATCATTTTGTTCTTTTCTTTTCTGTTCAACTTAGACGGTTAGACCGGGACAAGTCCCTTGTCCTTCATTTTTATCATTAATCAATTTTTTAAACAGAGATAAGCTATTGTTGAAGTTCCTGGTGAGGCGCTGCATTTGCGGCATCAGGCGGTTGAACAGCCGTTTTCTGAGGCGCTGTAAGGAAAGTTTTTAATCAAAGATTGTTCGGGTCGCCAATTACTATTTCCCTTGAAATACCTTGAAGTAGTAGGGAAGTTACCATAAAACGACGATCAACCTGCTTTGTGTGTCACTAATTATTTCTGTCCAGGCTCTGGTGCCGGATTAAAATCCCACACCGCCGGCCAACAGGTAACATTTGTACCTGTTGGCTTTGGTGTTCAGGATGGTTTCAGGATGGAACTTGGGGTAAATAAGCTGGTCATGGAATTAAAAGATAAAAGCTCTTTTTCATGACATGCAAGTTTAAACTGTGAACACATAAGGAATTGCTTCCTTTTTTTGATGGGACAAATATGGGCTCAGGGAAAGGGAAAGCACCTTCACTATTGTTGCAGTGTTCTGGATTATTGTTTCAGCCGCTGAAAAATGATAGCATTATTGTTGCGCACCAATCGGACAAAATGATTTAAATAACAGATAATCAGTTATTTACGAGTATCACTTGGGGGCATTCCAAATTCTTCGGCAAACAGGCGGGAAAAATAGTTGGGATCTTTAAAACCAACATCGTAAGCGATCTCCGAAACAGTCAAAGCTGTTTTGGAAAGCATTTGTCTGGCAGTTTCCAGGCGGATAGAGCGGATGAAATGGGAGGCACTTTTGCCCGTCAGGGCAGTTAATTTACGATGGAGCTGGGCCCGGCTGAGGGCCAGTTCCCGGCAGAGAAAATGGATGTCAAATTCATCATCAGCCAGGTTTTTTTCCACGACCTTCCGGGCTTTTTGGAGGAATGCATCTTCAATGACCAGTTCTGCTTCTTTTATTTCGATGTTGCGAAAACCGAAAGGCAACCTGGAGAAGTAACTGATCAGGCGGTTGCGCAGTTCGACCGATTTTTTCAGGGAAATGAACAGTTCTTCCCGGTTGAAAGGTTTTTGCATATAGGCATCGGCCCCGCGGCGGAGCCCTTCGATACGGTCCTGAATGGTAGCCTTGGCGGTTAGCAGGATGATGGGAATATGGCTCGTGCGTTCGTCATTTTTCAAAATATCACAAACCTCCAATCCATCTTTTTCGGGCATCATGACATCGCTGATGATCACATCCGGCATTTGTTCCAAAGCTTTATTGATACCACTTTTACCATCGTAGGCCACGATCACATCGTACTCATTGTTGAGCAGATTTTGTAAATACCGGACAATGTCGATGTTGTCGTCGATGACCAGGCAAACTGGTTTTTCGCCTTCGCTGGTCGGGATGGGCAGAGGGACCATCGGAAGGGGCAATGCTTCCTGTTTGGCGGCCAGCGAGTGGGTAAGTATGGTCTCGCTTTTGGGTGCCTGCCTGGAAATGGGCAACACGATGGTGAACGTTGCGCCTTTCTCCGGTTCGCTTTCTGCCCGGACTTGGCCGCCCATCAACTCTACCAGTTCTTTGGTCAGTGCCAATCCGACACCCGAGCCGCCGGCGGGGTTGCCGGTATCTTTGGCGGTGTTGAACCGGTCAAATACATGGGGCAACATCTCGGCAGTAATCCCCTTGCCATGATCTTTAATCATGATATACAGCAGCTCGGCTGCATGGTCTTCTTTGGGTGATTGCTTTACGATCGCCAGGATATCACTGCCCGGGTGACTGAATTTGATGGCATTGGAAATGAGGTTGGAGAGGATGTCCTGCATTTTTTCGGCGTCAAAATCCATTTCGAGCTTTTCTATATCACACAAAAAACGCAGCTGGATGTCTTTGCTCGCAGCGAGCGAATGAAAAGACTCCACCAGGTACCGGAGATAGCTGATGATGTCTGATTGCTGCTGTAGTAAAGGCATTTTGCCCGATTGCAGTTTGGACAGGTCGAGCAGCCGGTTGATCAATCGCAGCAATTGACTGGCGTTGCGGGAGATGGTATCAAAGCTGGATTTCAGCAGCTGAAATTTCGAGGATTGGTAGGCCTGGGGCTCCTCCAACTGCTGGATCTCGGCTTTACCGATCTCCGTATTGCCCATGATGACCGTGAGAGGGGTGCGAAACTCGTGGGTAATATTGGTGTAAAAACGGGTTTTGAACTCATCCAATGCCTTCAGCCGGTTGGTTTCCTGCTCTTCCCTGGCCAACTTCCGCATGCGGTAGCCAAGTGCAATGGTAAAGAGAACCGCCTCGCCCACGACTCCAAACTGGGTGTAGGAAAAGATCAGGCCGGTGCCCGCCACGACGGAAAAGGAATTGACGACAATCGCCACCACAAATACGGCGGTCCCGGCAATCAGGAAACGGCTCTGTTTGTCTTTCCAGCCAAACAACCAGGCCAGCAAGCCGATCATCCCAACGTATTCTATCACCAGGAACAAGGCGGTCAGGTCATCGGCCATTTTCATGTTGAACGAAACCAGGTAGTAGATAATGACCATCGCCGCATAGATAATCCGCGTCACTACAAACCAATGAAAACGCCGGTCCCAATCCGGGTGGCTCTTTTTCATGTTCATAAATTTTCGGATAAACTGCAGGTAGGCCACATCCATCAGACAGAGGGTCATATAAATGAAAACCTGGGTGGCCATGCGGTGATCGCGCAGCCAGATGAGGTCGGGGAGCACGTTGAAAAACTCGAGGAGGTACAAAAAGATGCCGCTGAGGTACAGTGCATGCCAAAAGAACACCCGGTCGCGGGTAGTCATGTACAGCAGGATGCTGAAAAGGATGAAGGTAAGCAGGGAACCGATCGAGGCCCATTCCAGTCTGGTTTTTTTGATATAATGCCAGTTCTTGTAATAGTCTTCCTCGGATAATTCTACCCAGACATAAGGCTCCTTCTTATTATCCACGCGCACCTTACCGTAAAGCGTAACCATTTTACCTTCCGGCAGACTAAACGATACGCGCTCGGCCTGCCGGTTGCCAAATACATAGTCTTTTTTATCGGTCGGCATCATCCATCCGGTGTACTTGGTGTCGATCAGCTCGCCGTCTTTTCCGGTGATAAAGACTTCCGTGTAATTGCTCCGGCCCGTATGCAGGATCCAATTATCGATGGGCTGTTGCAGTCCGTTGCGGATGTGCAACCGCCACCAGTACACTTTTTCGGGGTCGAGCAAGACCCTGCCAATGGCCTTTGCCGTTGAATATTTCTCAATAAATTGTTGGAAAGGCTGAAATCGGGACTGCCATTCGGGGCGTTGCAGGTCGGCGAGTTCGAGTTGGTCGGTATCCAGTTCCTGAATGGAAAGGTAGTCGTTCAACTGGATGCCGTTTTTTATTTCTTCAATAACAAATACATCGGACTGACTTGCCAGGCTACAGGCAAAAACCTTCAAGAACAGAATGATTGACAGGTGTCTCAGTGGCAGGTTTTTAGTGTTTATCTTCAAAATACTTGCTCCATTTGGTCCAATGCAATAAGGTGTATGGGGTTTTCTGGCTGCCAGTCTATCTTATCGTCCTGAATCATACCGCCGGCAGTTGGATTGAGGTCGAAAGCTACGGTTTTTTTGTGGCAATCCGGAAAGCACCTTTATTTTAATTTGATAACCCTCCGTTCGTTTCATGGGGTGGCAGTGAAAATAAAAATGAAAAGCGGGGGCATCCAACTGCGAGGGATGAGATTGTTTCTTTATTTTCATTAAAAACCAAATTCATCGGAACTTAACAGCCCTGGGGGCAGGGGGGGGACTAACTTAGACAAATTAAGATTCTTCATTTTGTCCTTTACTCAGGAATTTCATTTCAAACGAAATAAATAGAACCAATCAAGCCCTGAGGCCAGGGAGGCGTCATACTGCCAGGACGGAAATCCTGTTCCTGTTCCGGATAAGAGACCGAAGCCCAGCCATTCAGCGCCGCAAATGCCGCCACCGATACCAGTCTATTTCTCTACTTTTGCCAAAAACATTCTATGAAGGCCAACCCTACCGAGACAGCCACGCTTCCACCAACCGCTATTGTCTATAATATTCACCGCTATTTGCCGGGAGGCTGGTACCTGCCCGATGCCTGGATCGTCAAGACGGATAAAACCGGCAAACTCACCTTCGTGGTGCAGCGGGCCACACCCGATACGATTGGCAGTTATGGCCACGAAATGACACCGACCGTGAGCCGCCTTTTTTCCCTGATCGAAGCCCTGTCGGAAAAGAACCTGGAGGAAAAATACCAGCCGCCCAAAAGCCGGAAAAAAATACCGCTCGATGAACTGTTGCAGGAGGAAACAGTGAAAAAAACGGCCACCACGTACGTCCATCGCCTGGTGGCCAATTTTCTCGAAAAAATAATGGAAGAGCTGTTGCCCCTGACTTTCATGGTGCAAAAAAAGGTCATCGTGGAGGATGTCCGGGTGCAGTTTCCAACGGTTGAACTAAAGCCCCACCTTATTTTTCGCCGCACCCGCGATGGTGTCCGTTACCGCCTCAATTTCAGTACCGGCGAAGACCGCTGGCTGGTGCGGGAACGC
>JBFIJS010000397.1:0-4782 GCA_041600595.1 Saprospiraceae bacterium
ATACCACCCGGTCCGATGGACGAGAAATGGACCGATTATAAAAGCAAAATGCCACTCGTTTCGCCTGATAACAAAAGGAGACTGGACGTTATAGTTGTCGGGACCGGTCTGGCCGGAGCATCTGCCGCTGCCTCTTTTGGCGAGTTAGGCTACAAGGTAAAATGCTTCACCTTTCACGATAGTCCCCGCCGTGCTCACTCCATCGCTGCACAAGGGGGCATCAATGCCGCCAAAAACTACAAAAACGACGGTGACAGCGTTTACCGGTTGTTTTACGATACTGTCAAGGGTGGCGATTACCGGAGCCGGGAAGCCAATGTGTACCGGTTGGCAGAAGTCAGCACTGACATCATTGACCAGTGCGTCGCACAGGGTGTACCATTCGCCCGGGAATACAGCGGCATGCTGGACAATCGTTCCTTCGGCGGGGTGCAGGTAGAACGGACATTTTATGCCCGCGGTCAAACTGGCCAGCAATTGCTAATCGGTGCCTATCAGGCGCTGAGCCGTCAGATTTCTCTGGGAACCGTAACCATGTACAACCGGCACGAAATGCTGGACGTCGTAACTATTGATGGAAAAGCCAGGGGCATTATCGCCAGAAACCTGCTGACAGGTGAATTGGAACGCCACGCTGCCCACTGCGTCGTTCTGGCAACTGGTGGCTATGGCAACGTCTTTTACCTTTCCACCAACGCTATGGGGTGTAATGTGACCGCAGCCTGGCGGGTCGTGAAGCGGGGTGCCTACATGGCTAATCCATGCTACACGCAAATTCACCCAACTTGCATCCCTCAATCCGGTGAGTATCAGTCTAAACTGACACTGATGTCAGAAAGTCTAAGAAACGATGGCCGGGTATGGGTACCGAAAAAGAAAGAGGATGCCGCTGCCGTCCGGGAAGGCCGGCTAAAAGCTGTCGATATTCCGGAGGAAGACCGGGACTATTACCTGGAGAGAAGGTACCCGGCATTCGGAAACCTGGTTCCCCGTGACGTGGCCTCCCGTGCAGCCAAAGTAGAATGCGACAAAGGACATGGCGTAGTGCCGACCGGACTTGGCGTTTATCTTGATTTTGCTTCTGCTATTGAACGCTACGGAAAGTCCAAGGCGCACTCAATGAACCTGCACAATCCATCTTCCGAGAAAATCCGGCAACTGGGTAAAGAGGTAGTGGAGCAGAAATACGGTAACCTTTTCGAAATGTACGAAAAGATCACCGGTGAAAACCCTTACGAAACACCGATGAAAATTTACCCGGCCGTTCACTACACCATGGGTGGTCTTTGGGTGGATTATAACCTGGAAACAAATATTCCCGGCCTGTTTGCGCTGGGTGAGTGCAACTTCAGCGATCACGGTGCCAACCGTCTCGGAGCTTCGGCGCTGATGCAAGGTCTGGCTGACGGCTATTTTGTGATTCCTTACACCATCGGTACCTTCCTTTCCGATGAGATCAGAACACCGCGGTTCTCAACGGATTCGCCGGAATTTGAAAAAGTGGAAAAGGAAGTACACAGCCGTTTGGAGCAGTTGATCAAAATCAAAGGCAACCAATCCGTGGAAAGCTTTCACCGACGCCTGGGTAAAATCATGTGGGAATATTGCGGAATGGCCCGTAATGCCGAAGGCTTGACCAAAGCGATTAAAATGATCCGGGAACTGCGGGAAGAATTTTACAAAGACGTTTTCGTGCCAGGCAGCATGGACGAATTCAACCCTGAACTGGAAAAAGCGGCCCGGGTCGCTGACTTCCTGGAGCACGGCGAATTAATGTGTGTCGATGCACTCGAAAGAAAGGAAAGTTGCGGCGGTCATTTCCGGGAAGAATCCCAGTCTGCGGAAGGGGAAGCGGTCCGGGATGATGCCAACTATGCCTACGTTTCTGCCTGGGAATGGACAGACACGAAGCAAGAACCAATTTTACACAAGGAAGAACTGAAATTTGAAGTTGTGGAATTGAAAACCCGCAGCTATAAATAATAATGGTGAATGATGAGTGGTAGTTGACCGTTTTTTCCTGGTCTTTATCACTCATCATTGACCGTCCACTTCTAAGAAAATGAAATTACATTTGAAAGTTTGGCGCCAGCGGAGCGCAAAAGATAAAGGGTATTTTGAATCCCATACGATTGAAGCCAGCGAGCACATGTCATTTTTGGAAATGATGGACGTGCTCAATGAAGAATTGATCCAGCAAAAAAAAGAACCCGTCGCATTTGAGCACGACTGCCGGGAAGGTATTTGCGGAACCTGTAGTATGGTTATCAACGGCCAACCACACGGTCCCATGCAAAAAACGGCCACCTGCCAGCTGCACATGCGCAGCTTTAAGGACGGGGATACCATTCATATCGAACCATACCGGGCTAAAGCATTTCCGATCGTAAAAGATTTGGTAACTGACCGTTCTGCTTTCGACCGGATCATACAGGCGGGCGGATATATTTCGGTCAGCACCGGGCAAGCGGTAGATGGAAATGCCATTCCAATCGATCATGACGATGCTGCCAAGGCCTTTGATGCCGCTACCTGTATTGGATGTGGTGCCTGTGTGGCTGCCTGCCCCAATGCTTCGGCCATGTTGTTCACCAGTGCAAAGGTTTCTCACCTGGCCCTGCTGCCACAAGGACAAGTGGAGGCGAGCGAGCGGGTTATCAAGATGGTACATCAAATGGATGCGGAAGGTTTCGGCCGCTGTTCCAACATTACTGCTTGTGAGGCCGAGTGTCCAAAGGGCATTTCGGTTGAAAATATTGCCCGGATGAACCGGGAATATTTTACCGCCAGCTTTACTGCTGAAGAGTAATTTTTGATCAAAAAAATATATGCCAGGGAGGGTAGCGTTTCGCTAACCCTCTTTTTTTTTAGTATTTAGCTCCGCAAAGGTATCGACCCGAAAAGAGCCATGGTTTTTTCAATATGACCTATTTACCGAAAGACACCAGATATGATAACTGACCTCGGCCTCATGGATATTTACCTGATCGACCAACTGCAAAAGGGTCGCATCAGAAAGGATATGTGCATGCTGGATGCAGGATGTGGTTTTGGCCGAAACGCTGAATATTTCATTCGTAATAATTACCAGATTTATGGCGTGGATGCAAAGGAAGAGGCGGTCCTTCAGCTGCAGGAAAAGATAACAGCATGGAATCCGGATTTCCCTAAAGGGAATTTCACCGTGGAAGATATCCGGGCCACTGGCTTCTCCGACGGTTATTTTGATTTCATTATCAGCAGTGCCGTGTTGCATTTCGCAGAGAGTCATGCGGACTTTACGGCTATGTTCCGGGAACATATTCGGGTGTTGAAGCCGGGTGGTTTCTTTTTTTGCCGAATGACCGCCAGGCACACGATTGAGCAACTGGCCACCCCGCTGGGCGAGGGGGTCTATTTATTGCCGGATGAATCTGTCCGGTATTTGCTGGATCAGGCGCTTTTAAAAGAACTGATGGCCCGGCACGAGCTGGTTTTTGTCGAACCTTTCAAAACGGTCAATGTCGCTGATATCAGAACCATGGCCACTTTGGTATTGATGAAACAACAGGGTAGCAACCCTGCCAGCGCCACCTTTGATCGGTAAATTCATCCATCTTTGGAGTATGCAGGTAACAACCATTCATGTAAAATGTAGCAAAATCAATAGTCCGGTATGCACCATGAAATGACGGAATTAGAGCGGTTAGCACAATTGCTGCGAATAGAAAAACAAAAAGACTTTGAGCAATTCCGGGCCTTTGTGCAGCAATTACCCCTACAGGAAAGGGTGGCCGAAGGGTATGCTTGGTATCCCGTGGAGGTCGTAAAATCTGGCTATACCTACGGCGAGCGGGCTTTTATCACTGTTACCAGAACCAAAGAATCGAACGTTCAGCACCAGTTTCGGGCGGGGCAGCCTGTCCGGTTTTTTTCGGGCGCCGATGATGTGAAAAATCCGGAAAAATCCGGGGTGATCCATTTTCTCGATCGCAAACGGATGAAGATCATCCTGAGCAGCAAAGATTTACCCGACTGGATTTCACATGGTTCTCTGGGCGTAGACCTCGAGTTTGACGAACGGACTTACGTCGAAATGGAGAAAGCCCTGAAAAAAGTGCAGGAGGCAAATGGCAACCGTCTGGCTGAATTGCGCCGGATCATCCTCGGCCAACAACCCGCCGGCTTTCAGCAAATCCCAACGGTTCAGTTACCTGCCCTGAACGACTCCCAAAATGCCGCAGTCAACCAAATTCTCGCCGCCCGGGATGTAGCTATTGTTCATGGCCCACCGGGCACAGGCAAAACCACCACAATCGTTGCGGCTATCCGGGAATTGGCAAAAGCCGAAAACACCGTGTTGGTCTGTGCGCCCAGTAATACCGCCACCGATTTGCTGACGGAACGTTTGTCAGATGCGGGGCTTCAGGTCTTGCGTATCGGCAACATATCAAGAGTGGATGAAAAGATTGTCAGCCATACCCTGGAGGCCCAAATGGCGGCCCATCCAGAAAGTAAAAACATTAAAAAAGTAAGGCAAGAGGCTGCTGAAACCCGTCGCAAGGCGCTCAAGTTTAAACGCAGATTTGGCCCGGAGGAGCGACGGGAACGCGGCCACCTGTTCAAGCAAGCCGGCGAACTGTCGGCCTGGGCCAATCGTCTGGAAGACTTGCTGGTGGAAAACCTGCTGGACAGTGCTCAGGTTATCACCTGCACTTTGGTTGGGTCGGTTCACAAGGCGCTGGGCAGCCGCTATTTTCGAACGGTAGTTATTGACGAAGCGGCTCAGGCACTGGAGCCGGC
>JBFIJS010000398.1:0-4741 GCA_041600595.1 Saprospiraceae bacterium
GGAGCGCCACGACCTTCCTGATCTATGGTGTCTTTGGTGCGATCGGTCTGTTGTTCGTGTGGTTGGTGGTACCCGAAACCAAAGGCAAGTCGCTGGAGGAACTGGAAAAACAATTGGTCCGGGACTGATCCTGTTACAGTGACGGACATCCCGTTTCTGTTTTTTAAAAGTAGATTTTTAACATGCATAAATACATTTGGACTCTTTTGATGGCAACAACTTTCCTGCAATGCAAACCAGGTACCCCGGACTCAGTCGGCGGTAGTCAACAACCTACGAGGGTGGAGTTGAAGAAAGAAGCTGGGAACTATCAGCTCTATTTGAATGGCAAGCCGTTTTGGATCAATGGTGCCGGTCTGGAATTCGGCCGAATTGATAAATTGGCGGAGCACGGCGGGAACTCTTTCCGGACCTGGCGAACCGACAACGGCCGGCAAACCGGGAAGGAAGTCCTGGACAAGGCACAAGAACTTGGCTTGTATGTGACAATGGGCCTGGAGGTCGCCAGAGAAAGGCACGGTTTCGATTACGACGACAAGGCGGCCGTGGCGGCTCAATTGGAACGCATCAAGAAAGAAGTATTGATGTACAAAGATCATCCGGCCCTGATTATCTGGGCTATTGGGAATGAACTGAACCTGCGCGCCACCAACCCAAAAGTATGGGACGCCGTCAATGAAATTTCAAAATACATCCACGAAGTGGACCCCAATCACCTGACTACCACCACTTTGGCGGGAATCAATAAAGAAATGATTGACGATATCAAAGAGCGGGCTCCCGACCTCGACCTGCTGGGATTCCAGCTGTATGCAGATATCGTCAACCTTCCCAAATACATCAGGGAGACCGGGTGGGATAAAGCCTACATGGTCACGGAATGGGGGGCTACGGGACACTGGGAAATCAGTAAAACCGCCTGGGACATACCCATCGAAAATACCAGCAGCATGAAAGCTGATTTCTATCTGCAACGCTATAAAGCTGCCATTGAACCTTACAAAAATCAATGCGTCGGCTCCTACGTATTTCTCTGGGGGCAAAAACAAGAGCGGACACCAACCTGGTACGGCGTATTTCTGGAATCGGGAGAAGAAACCGAAGCGGTCGATGTCATGCACTACATCTGGAACGGTAAGTGGCCGGAAAACCGCACTCCCCGTTTGGATTCGTTGCTGCTGAATGGTAAAACTGCTTACGACGATGTTGTTCTCAAAATGGGGGAGCGTTACCCCGTTCAGGTCATTGTCAACGATCCGGAAAACGACGAAGTGACTTACAAATGGGATGTGAAACCCGAAAGCGACCAGCTCGGTGAAGGAGGAGATTATGAGCCGGTGCCGCCCAGTTTGTCCGGACTCATTCAGGGGGAGGGTGCCCATGTTGAACTGACAGCCCCCGACAAGCCGGGAGCTTACCGGCTATTCGTCTATGTGTTGGACGGGAACGACAAGGCTGCCCACGCCAATGTTCCGTTTCTCATCAAGGATCCGGGTCTTTCGATGAAAGACGAATAGGAAAAGCAATAAGGGAGATGTAGAACTGGTTTAGCAGCATGACTCCCTGGCAGCCGGTCAGCGAGTTTCCCCGGTTGCCGGAAAGAAAGCTAAACGGACGTTGACCGGAGAATTGACATTTGTAATCATTTAAAGGTCTTGTTCACCGATGCAAAAGGACGTTGAGAAAGTTTCTTTCTTAGCTCTTTTGGCAGAAGCGAGCCGGCCGACTCGAAATAAATTTGAAATAGAGCCACAGCTCGTCAGTCTTTTTTATCAATTGATAAAATGACTGTCCGGGCAGTTGACATGGCACTCGAAACAACTTTAAATCTTGTAATGCAACAAAACTTAATACACTTAGGAGAAACAACCTTTAAAATTGGGGAAACTACCGTGCAGGGAGAATTTGTAAAAATAGGGGGAGAAGATTTTTATAAAATAGGTCACTACGATCAAATGCCTGCTTTTTTCATGAGCATCGTCAGCTGTTCAGACCACTGGCTGTTTATTTCCAGCAACGGTGCACTGACGGCCGGGAGAAAAAATCCACAGATCGCTCTTTTTCCTTACTACACTGACGACAAAATTCAGGATTCTCAGGACATCACCGGCAGCAAGACGCTGGTACGGGCGACGATCGATGGTAGGCAGTATTTGTGGGAGCCATTTTCTGACCGTTACGAGGGCATCTACAGAATTGAAAGGAATTTATACAAAAACCTGTCTGGTAATAAGATCATTTTTGAAGAATACAACCGGGACCTGGGGTTGCAATTTCGCTATGCCTGGTACAACAGCGACCAATTCGGTTTTGTGCGTAAAGCCTGGCTGGCCAACAACCGGGAAACAGCAACCGACCTGGAGCTGCTCGATGGAATACAAAATATATTGCCCGCCGGTGTGCCGCAGTCCACACAGGCCAACCTGAGTACACTGGTGGACGCATACAAGAAAAACGAACTGGACCCTGCGACAGGCTTGGGTATGTTCATGCTCAGCTCCATTATCGTTGACCGGGCCGAGCCAAGTGAGGCTTTGTCCTGCAACACAGCCTGGTCGGTCGGTTTGGACGCTCCCCAAAGGCTTTTGTGTTCCAAACAAGTGAGCGCTTTTCGGAAAGGCCATTCGCCAAAAACCGAGACAGATATCCGGGCTGAACGGGGCGCGTATCTGCTGCACAAAAAGCTATCGGTAGCTGCCCGAAGTGAGGTCAGTTGGTACATCGTGGCAGAAGTTGCTCAAAACGCATCGGATGTTGCCCGGCTGATCCATTTATTATCAGCGGAGAAAGATATTCCTGCGTTACTGGAGGCCGATATCACAGCGGGAACCGAACAACTGATCAAGCTGGTTGGAAGCGCAGACGGGGTGCAGGTGACCGCCAACCAGTCCATGTCGGCCCGTCATTTTTCCAATGTATTGTTCAATATTATGCGGGGCGGGATTTTTGTCGATAATTACGAGGTCAAAAAAGCGGATTTTGTAAAATTCGCCACCACTTTCAACCCCTCGTTGGTCGCACAAAACCAGGCTTATTTTACGGGTTTGCCCAAACAATTCAACTATCAATTTTTGCTGGAAGCAGCTGGCCGGGCGAATGATCCGCAATTGCTGCGCACGGTGTACGAGTACCTTCCGCTTACATTCAGCCGAAGGCACGGTGACCCCAGCCGACCCTGGAACCAATTTACCATTAATGTAAAAAACGAAGACGGCTCGGACAACCTGTATTACGCAGGCAATTGGCGGGATATTTTCCAGAACTGGGAAGCGCTGTCTTACAGTTTTCCAGGATTTGCCGAAGGCATGATTGCAAAATTTGTCAATGCTTCAACGGCTGATGGCTACAATCCTTACCGCATCACCCGGGAAGGTATCGACTGGGAAGTGATTGAACCCGACGACCCCTGGTCGTACATCGGATATTGGGGTGACCACCAGATTATTTATCTGCAAAAATTGATGGAAGTTTCCCAACGGCATCACCCGGGCAAGCTGGAAGAGATGCTGGCCCAGCCAATTTTTGCCTATGCCAATGTTCCTTATCGCATCAAGCCTTACCACGAGCAGCTGGAAAATCCGTTCGATACGGTAGTGTACGACACCCAACTGGAGGAAGTCATTCACGAAAGGGTCAGTACCCTCGGGGCAGATGGGAAATTGATGCTCGACGCAGAGGAGTCGGTTTACCTGGTCAATTTTTCGGAGAAAATACTGGCGTCCGTTTTAGCTAAATTCTCAAACTTCATTCCCGAGGGCGGCATTTGGCTGAATACCCAGCGGCCGGAATGGAACGACGCCAACAATGCATTGGTCGGCAACGGTGTCTCGATGGTGACTCTTTACTACATGCGCCGTTTCCAGACGTTTTGCCGCGGGCTTTTTGCCAACGCCACCCACGACTATATTGAATTGTCAGCCGAAGTTGCTGACTTGCTGGACACGATCACCGACACCTTCGAGCAGCATGTTCACCTGTTGGAAAATGCTATTTCGGATGGTGACCGCAAAACTATCCTGGACCGGTTGGGCAATGCGGGCAGCTTATACCGGACACAGATCTATGCTTATGGTTTTTCCGGAAAAAAAATCAGGGTAAGTCAGGAGCAGTTGTTGTATTTTATTGATCTTTCTCTGCAATACATCGACCACTCCATCCGGGCCAATCGCCGCACTGATGGCCTGTATCATGCCTACAACCTGATGTCATTGGAAAAGGGTAAAGGCATTGCTGTAAAGCACCTGTATGAAATGCTGGAAGGGCAGGTAGCCGTGCTGAGTTCAGGTTGTCTGGCGGCAGGGGAAGCGCTGGAGGTGTTACAAACCCTGCGTAAAAGTGACCTGTACCGTGCCGACCAGCATACCTATCTGTTGTATCCTGACCGGCAGTTGCCGCGGTTTTTGGAGAAAAATAATATCCCGGAAGCCGCAGCAAAAAAATCAGCGTTGATCAGCCAGTTACTGGCAGATGGCAACCTCCAGCTGGTCGAGCGGGATGTTTTTGGAAAATGCCATTTTCACAGCAGCATTCGCAATGCCAACGATGTCAAAGAAGTGCTGAAGACCCTTCAGGCAAACGGCTACCAGACCCTCGTGGAAAAAGACCGTGATTTTCTTCTGGATGTTTTTGAGGAAATGTTTGACCATCAGTCATTTACCGGACGTTCCGGGACTTTCTTTGGTTATGAGGGGCTGGGCTCTATTTATTGGCACATGGTTTCCAAGCTCCAGTTAGCTGTACA
>JBFIJS010000399.1:0-4719 GCA_041600595.1 Saprospiraceae bacterium
ATGCTGCTCCGCATTTCTTGCGTAACATGGGTAGATAAGACTACGTACAGAACGCAAAATGGTTTACAACAAAACTACACAGTATTTTCTACAAGCTGTTTTTGACAAGGCTTTGCGGCATGTCCCGCATGTTTTAACTGTTTAAAGTGGCATAGCTATTGTCAGGTGTTGTGTACTTACCTTCCTCTTTATCCTCCCTGTTTTATTTTTTTTCGTAAAAAATCCAAATATTATGAACGCTGGAAACATTCGCACTTTCCTCTCCTGTCTTCTTTTTTCATTTTTCATTACAAATCTTCATGCCCAACTCGAACTAAAACTCCAGCTAATGCCTGACGGAGAATCGTATGGGGTATATGTGCTGGCCAATACACCAGTTTCGCCAAGTGCCAATACCATCACCGCCTCCGGGCAGGTGACCGTAGTGGCGCCGTTAGATTTCCAATGGAACAGCGTGGTGAGTCACGCCGGGTATTGGGTAGCCAACGCTGAGGTCATTGGTCCCGTTGACAACCCGGACGCCAAGTACATTTCCTTTGGCCTGCAGGACGACCAACCACAAATCATTTATTCCAATACCGAAGAAAGGCTGCTTTTTTCTTTTAAAAATGGCGGCGACTGTCCTGCTTATCTCCGGTTGATCGACTGCGGACTACCCAACGAATCGGACCCTTTTTGTTTTCCCAATTCAATGCAGACCAACCCGGGCAACGATCTGGCAGTGTTTGATTTTGCCAGCGGCGCCTCCAATATTTATTATTTTACCAATGTTTATGCAGAATATGCCTGGGATTGTCATGACGCTGATGGTGACGGCATTGTCAATGCGCATGAAGACACCAACGGCAACGGCGTATTTGATGAGGACATCGATGCTTCCGACCTCTTCGACCCCAACGACCCCAGTGGCGACGGAGGTCTGAGACTGGCCCTGAAGCTGATGCCGGATGGCCAGAGCTGGGGTGTTTTTGCCAAACCTTCGGGTGGCGTTGTGCCTACGGCAAATACCATCACCCACGAGGGCCGGACGGAAATCGTGGCACCACTCGGATTTGAAATTGACAGTGTCGTGAGTCACGCCGGCACCTGGATACAAGATACTTATGTCAATGGTCCGTTGGAAAATCTGTCCCGCTCCTACCTCGGATTTACACTGGTAGCCGACAATCCGCCGATCAAATATTTTGCGGGTGAAGAAACCCTGCTATTTACTTTTCACAAAAGTGGTGAATGCCCTGATTCTTTGAATATCATTGATGAAGAGACCGACCCGGTCGTGCTGGCTTGTGTTCCGACCCAGGCTGACCTTTGCATTTTTAATAAATTGAATGTCACCGACGAAGGGACAACCCCGTTCAATGAATATTTTTACGTTGACAACTATGCAACCAGTGCCTGGAGTTGTCAGGATAATGACGGCGATGGCATCGTCAACGCCTTCGAAGACCAAAACGGAGATGGTGTGTTCACCCCCGGAACCGGGGAAACAGACCTGAATGATCCCTGCGACCCGTTTCATCCGGTTTCAGCTGCGTTGTCCTACAACGGAGAAACCGTTACCTGTGCAGGCAGTATCCTCACCAATGTGACTCTCTCGGTAGATATTGACGGACCGGCAAGCAGTGGTTATACTGTAATTTATACTGACGGAACAACAAATTATACCGTAACCAATTACCAAACGGATGATTTAATCCCTGTTGATGCTTTTGGCGGAGCCAACTACCGCTTAACCTCGGTATCGGACGCCAACGGATGTGCCGTTTACCCGGCCGGACTTTCGGGAGAATTTACCGTGGATGAAGAGGGCCCGCTGAGTTTTATTTCCCAACCAACTGATATTACTGCGTGTGCCGGTGCGTTCGCCAGTTTGTCGGCCGAGGCGGTCAACGCCGGGGCGGGCGACCTGACCTACCAATGGGAGATTAGCTGCGACGATGGCAATTCCTGGGAGCCTGTTGATGACGGTGGCGGCACCGCTTTTCTGGGTTCGACTACCAGCCAGTTGTCTATTACCATTCTGAGTCCTTCCATCTCGGGTTGTCAATTCCGGTTGTCGGCAAAAACAGCACATTGCGGTACGATTTACTCCGGTTCGGCCAAAGTGGAAACCGAAGGCCCGCTGGCTATTAATCAGCCACCGGCCGATGTAACGAGCTGCGGCGACGACCAGGTCTGCTTTACCGTCGAAGCTCTCAATGCCGGGGCAGGAACCGTAGCATACCAATGGCAAGCCCGGATGCCCAACACCAATGACTGGATCGACCTGGCGGACAATGGTATCGTCAGCGGGGCGGCCACGGCAGAGGTATGTTTAAACGAACCCAACAATTTCAATGACCTTTCCATACGGGCTGTCATCAGCACCGGCACTTGTCCGGAAATAGCTTCCGAGCCGGCCACCTTGCAGGCCGACGGCCCGTTGACCATACAATCCATCCCTTTCGACCTGCAGGTTGAGTCTTTTGAGGATGCAGTTTTCAACGCAAATATTTTCAACCAGGGCCCGGGCGATGTCCAGTTCCAATGGCAACAAAGCGACGATGGCACCAACTGGGCCGATGTGGCCGACGGTGATTTCGGAACGAACACCATCTCCGGGGCCAACACCCCGTCGCTGGTCATTTCACCGGCAGCCGGGTACGATGGCTTACAATTTAGACTGTTGGCCGGCACGGCGATTTGTGGTCAGTTGTTTACGCCTCCGGCGAAACTCACCGTCAATGGTCAGCAGTTAAGCATTATCAAGGATTTGCCCGGCGAGGCCGTGGAAACCTGTGGCGACGAACTGGTTATTTTAGTTTTTGAATACGCCAACCTCGAAGGGGTGTTGGCTGGTTTAACCTGGGAAAGAAGTTATGACGGCCAAAACTGGAGCCCCGTGCAAAATGGCGGGGGCTTCAATATCGGTCACCAACCCAATGTTAGCGGTACCGGATTTTACGCCATCCTGGCCATCAACGCCACCTTTCCGCTGAACGGATCGCAATACCGCTGCCGGTTGGTGGCCTCTTCCGGCCAATCCCTCAATAGCAACACTACCGAACTAAGAGTACTTGGGCCACTCGATATTGAAGTACAGCCCGAAGATGCCGCAGTCTGTTTCAATGAGGCTCATACTTTTTCGGCTACTGTTTCCAACCCTAACGATCTGACATTCAACCAATACTGGATGATGAGTACAGACGGTGGCAGTTCCTGGCAAGCCATTCCGGACAACAGCCCGACCGGCTTCGGCGGTGTTTTTGAAAATACCGGCACTTCCGATCTGACCATCACTTCTGTTGAAGGACTGGATGGCAGATATTTCCGCTTAGTCGTTGAAAACGACGTGTGTGCAGCTATCTCTGAGCCGGTTGCACTGTCGGTAGAGGATGCTCCGCATTGCTATCCGGCTTCCAATTTTGTGGATTATAAATTAAAACTCCGCCCCGACGGACAGTCATGGGGCGTTTGGATCAAAGCGGTTGGGGACTTTGCACCGACCGGATACAACATTGCTACCAGCGGCCGCATCATCATTGCCGCCACTGCCGGATTTGCTTACTACGACGTGAAGAGCCATGCGGGCGGCAACTGGAAGCCCGGCAAATACAAACTGAACGCACCGGAAACTCCGGGCATCTCGTACTATACTTTTGATCTGGAGCCCAACCAATCTGTGCTCAATGTGCAGGCAGACAATGAGATCATGCTGTTCTCGTTCCGACGCACTGGTGCTTGTCCCGACGACATTTATCTGGCGCATGAGTTTGTGCCGGCCGGCCTTTTACCAAATGCTTTTTCCGGTATCGAACTCGGCAGCTCTCCCAACCAGGCCTTTTTCCTGGGGGATGTTTACGGAGAAAATGAAGCAGATTGCACCGGCCAAAACCTGATCGCCAATCCCGGAAGCGGGCTCAACAATAACCCCTCCGGCAACGAGGGACTGACAGCCGGGTCTATGATCCTTTTCCCCAACCCGACCAGTGACTGGCTGGAAATCCGCTTACCGGAACTGGAAGCAGAAGGCATCCTCACTCATAAGATCCTGTCTGCCAGCGGTGCGGTGGTCCAGACTTTTCCCGGTCGGGCCGGAGGCCAAAAGGTCAGCCTGGGTGATTTGCCCAAAGGGCTGTACCTGCTTACGTACGAATTGAATGGTAAAACAATCGAAGGACAGAAGTTTATAAAAAATTAAGGCGACCTTCCGGGAGTTGCACATGGGCACCACCAGTTTTACAACCGGTGGTGCCCTTTTTTACTTTCTGGAATTCAGCGGTTGCACGGAGTATTTCTGCAAACGGGAACCGCCATTTTATTTTTAAAAAATAAAACAATAAATAGCTAACCCATTAACTAACAGTTGATTAGTGTTTAATCAGGTGTTAGTTGGTATAGTGATTGCCAACACTTTGTTATCCCTTCCTCTCCTGCTCCCCGGTCCTTTTTTTCACCATAGTTATTGATTAAAACAAAAAATTATGAACGTCAACAAACAACACCTGCTCCTGCTCCTTTCCGTATTTTTCATCCAAATTTCATCGCTGTCGGCACAACTCGAAATGAAATTACAACTGATCGACAACCACAAGTGGGGCGTATTTGTCAAGCCGAAAAATGCCCAGATCACCTCTGAAACCATCACTGGATCAGGTCAGGTCACGGTGGTTATGCCCGGTGATTTTGCGTGGAGCATCCACGTTGATTTCGCTGCTCTGCGCGTCAATTGTGAGCCGG
>JBFIJS010000400.1:0-4712 GCA_041600595.1 Saprospiraceae bacterium
GAGCCCGCCCGCAAGGCTTACACTTTTTTTATGGCCAAACTGCAGCCGCACCTGCCGGCATCTGCGGGTATTCCTTCCTACGGCATGGCTCAGTTTCACCAAAAAGAGCAGTCCAGTGTGCAGACCGTGGTTTTTCGGATCAGAATCCGGGAAAAGGCAGGCCGGTTTGAAAAATTGAGATAAAAAAAACAAGGCCGGCGCCACTTCCGACCATGTCTCTGCCCGAACAAATATTTCGGACGGCAGTCTCCGGGCTTCGGGACTGCCCGAACGGATAAATCAAAAGGTGGCGCTGACTTGTCTTTGCCGGAAAAATCTACCGGTAGTTAGTGGTGTCTTCATCAGTCCAGGAAATTTTAACCGAGCGTGAACCCAATTCCAGTGTGCCAACCCTGCTTTCCAGCGGGTGCATGATTTGGAGCAAATATTTGCCATTATCGAGGTTGCGGAGGTTGATCAGTTGACGGTAGCCATTGTGGTCGATTACTTTTTCGGAGTAAATGGTTCGGCCCTGAAAATCCTGGATAGAGATGCGCACCGGCTTTTTCTGCAAATTTGACATACGCAATTTAAAAGCCCGGAAATGATTCATAGGGACCACTTTAATAATGATACCGTCATCCACCGGGCTGGAGGTGTGGTTTGGGGTAAAAGCGAAAATCAAAGGCAGGGTGCAGATGGCAACCCATTGGGATAATGCAGATTTTTTCATCGTTTGGTACTGTTAACAGGCATAGAAACGGACAAACGGGCAACCGTTTGCCGCATGCCGGGTGATTAAATAAATAGTTCGTAGAATAGTTAGTTTGGCAAGTAATTACAGCGAAAGAGAAAGGAAAAAGTGGCGGGGGTTGCAAGGCCGGGGTATTAATATTTTGTTAAGGGCACCCTGTAATCGTGTCACCCGGGGAGTTCAGCAGTCTGGGGCCATGCCTGAAACGTATTTCTGATTTTTTAAAATTAGCAAGCAATAACTACCTTTATGCTCCTATCAAAACCAAATTGTCCCGGGAGTGGATGGTTTGGTTTTTTAATTTTTAAACAAAAAAAGGATATTTCATGCAACGCAAACGACGCACCTTCCTGCAAACGGCAGGTATTATGACGGCCGGATCTTTAATTATTCCTCAATGGGCTTGTTCCGGCAGTCCCAAAGAAACAGCAGACAACACGACTGCCGCCGACACTCCGAAACCAAGCTTAGACAATTTTGGAATCCAGCTTTATACTTTGCGGGACGTCATTCCCAACGACCCGAAAGGCACCCTCCAGCAAATTTCCAACCTCGGCTTTACGCAAATAGAAGGGTACGAACACAGCGAACAGGGGATGTTTTGGAATATGCCGCACACCGATTTTAAAAAATACCTCGATGATATAGGACTGACCATGGTGTCCAGTCATTGTGATATCAACAAAGACTTCGAAGCCAAAGCGGCCCAGGCTGCAGAAATTGGCATGAAGTACCTGATCTGCCCCAGTATCGGTGCCCAAACCAGTGTGGAAGCCTGGAAAAATGTGACCGATAAATTCAATAAATGCGGAGAAATATGCCAGCAGAACGGGATCCGTTTTGCCTACCACAATCATGCTTATTCATTCAAGGCCTTCACGGGAATGATCCCACATGATTTTATGATGGAAAATACCGACCCGGCATTGGTCGATTTTGAAATGGACATCTACTGGGTGGTCACCGGAGGTGCCGACCCGGTTGAGTACCTTACGAAATATCCGAACCGATTCCGCCTTTGCCACGTGAAGGATCGTATGAAAACGGCCACACCCGAAGAAAGAGAAGCCTCCTGCGATCTGGGAACGGGCATGATTGACTTTCCTAAAATACTGAAAGTGGCAGCGGACAACGGCATGCAGTATTTTATTCTGGAGCAGGAACGTTACGATAATTCCACGCCGATGAAAAGTGCTGCGGTGGGCGCAGAATATTTGAAGAATCTGGTATTTGCCTGATCGGCCAAAAAGTCTGCGAAAGAATGATTAACCCAAATTTTGCCCGATGGCAGGGTTTGGGTTTTTCTTTTTTCGGCTATTCCTGTTTCCTGAATCCGGATCGCTCAACCACCGGCCGACTCTCCAGCCCGGTCATTTTTCCTGAAAAAAAAGGAACGCCAGACATGATCAAAATTACCTCCCTCCCTGATAGGAATCACTCCAAATGCAGCTGGCACGGCTTAATTTCCCAATTGAAAGAAAAGATCAATTTGGTTCTCTAAACGATTGATAACCAGTATTGTACTTGCTTTTACCCCAAGACGGAATAACCATTTGACCAGCACAAACCAGTTTATTAACACTGTAAATCATTTAATCATGAACCTGACCGATCAAATAATCACCGTAGGAAAAGACCGGGCCACCCGGATTAAAGCTTTTCTGGAGGAATTGGAACTGCAGATGGCGCTCGGCAAGGCCGAAGCAAAAGATGCCATTGAAGAGGAAAAGAAAAACTTCCAGCATTTCCTCCGCCAATACAAGTCTCAAATGGATGAAGTAGAGGATGGAACCCTCGACCATATCAAGGAGTTGAACGATAAATTTGCCGCCCTGGCAGCCAAGGTGAACCTTCCGATGCCGGCGACCAAACGAAAGTTTGACCAGTACAAAAAAGAAACCCTTCATGCCATTTACGATCTCGAACTGGCCATGAAAGAAAAGTATGGCGAAGTCAACGAAGAGTTGATGGTCAGACTGGATGCTTTCAAAGACCGGCTCGATGCTTACCGTATTCAGTTAGCTTTTACCGAATTTCAAAAAGAGGAAGAACTGATGGAACGCAAAAACGAGCTGCTGGATGCCATCAACGAAATTCGGGACAAGCTACAGGAAAAAGAAGAGGCCGGGGCCAGGTTGGAACATTTCGTAGAAGACATCTCCGACTCTTTTGAGAAAATGAAAAAGGCTTTCTCCGATCTGTTCGCCTGAACAGAAATGGCCACTTCGGGAAAAGAAGGATCGACAAATTTCCGCCTCCGGATGGCGTGCGTTGAACAGGCGCAGCCGACATGGCTGACGCCAGACGGTGCAACCGCCCTCTCTCCAGACAGGAAATTTGCCGCTCGCTCCCGAAGTGGCCTTTTCTTTTGCGATTCACCGTAATCGCCCAGTGCCATTGCTATGACCACGAAACAAAAGAATACTTCCGTTATCAGCAGGTACCGGAAAGTTTTAGGGGTACTTGTTAAGTATGGGTTTGCGGATCTGGCAGCAAGCCCTTCTCTGGGGCGATTTATTCCCAAAGTAAAAAGCTGGTTGCCCGTTCGGGACGGGCGGTCGGCTCTTTCTTTTACGACCTATGAGCGTATCCGAATGGTCTGTGAGGAATTGGGGACGACCTTTATAAAATTTGCCCAAATAGCGAGCAACCGTCCCGATATTTTACCGGAGGAACTGATCACCGAACTGGAAAACTTTCAGGATAATGTGCCAAAGGTTCCAAAGGAAGAGATCCTGAAAATACTGGAGCAGGAAATGCCCAAACCGCTTAAATTTTTGTTTCAACACATTGATTTTGAACCCATTGCCTCCGCTTCTATGGCCCAGGTACACCGGGCAACCCTGATTGGTGGGTGGGATGTGGTGCTCAAAATTCAGCGCCCGGGCATCGAAGAAACCATTGAGCAGGACATTGCTATCCTGCACCGGTTGGCTAAGTTGCTGGAGGGTAATTTCCCGTCCATGGCCTCCTACCAACCAGTGGCGCTGGTAAAAATGTTCGAACGGAGTATCCATAAAGAACTCAATT
Organism: Saprospiraceae bacterium; assembly: GCA_041600595.1. Taxonomy (GTDB): domain Bacteria; phylum Bacteroidota; class Bacteroidia; order Chitinophagales; family Saprospiraceae; genus UBA6168. The sequence continues at coordinate 3,764 of JBFIJS010000400.1, forward strand.
TCTCCATTGAAGCTTCCAATATGCTCCGTTTTCAAAAGCAATTCGAGGGGCATCCCGACATTTATGTACCCACTGCTTATCCGGAGTTTTCCACGGATAAGGTGCTGTGTATGGAGTACATCGAAGGAGTGAAAATAACCGATCTGGACGCTTTGGCTAAAATCGGAATGACCGGCAGGGAACTGGCGCTCAAGGGGATCAGTCTCTATTTTGAGCAAGTCTTTGATCACGGCTTTTTTCACGCCGACCCGCACCCGGGTAATATTTTTGTTCGGCCCGATAAAAAGGTTTGTTTTATTGATTATGGTATGATGGGCCAGGTCATCGATTCCGACAAACGCTTGCTCGCCGGTATGTTGCTGGCTGTTTACGAGCGGGATGTGGATGGTTTGAAACGCTCGTTGATGCGCTTTAGCTGGAACGAAGCTAAAATCAACGAAAAAGAACTGGAATACGACATCATCGAATTTTTCTCCAACTATACGGATACCAGCATTGACCAGATCGATGGGACGGAAGTTCTGGCGGCCTTGAACTCCCTTTTTTACGATTATAAAATCAAAGTGCCGCCCAATATGCTGCTGCTGTTGAAGGCCCTGGTTATCATTGAAGGGGTGGGGCTGATGCTCGATCCGAAATATGATATCATCGAGAACATAGCGCCTTTCGTTAAAAGGCTGTTGGAGAAAAAATACTCGCCCCGGCAAATGTCCAAAAATATGGTGAAGGCGATGGGGGATTTTACCAAGTTCGCAACCAACCTGCCGGAAGAGCTGGACATCCTGATCCATAAAATACGGAAGGGGAAATTGCATATTGAATTCGAACACAAAGGGCTGGAAGGATTGATCCGGGAAGTCGAGCAGGTGAGTAAGCGTATTTCCCTGACGATCGTTTTGGCTTCCATTATCCTGGGAGCTTCCCTGATCGTCATTGCCGACATACCACC
>JBFIJS010000401.1:0-4705 GCA_041600595.1 Saprospiraceae bacterium
ATGCATCGGGACGACGCCGCCCCTTAAAATCCCTTGAGGAGCACCCCGAAGTGAATTCGGGACGGGCTTTCCGGCTGTTGCAAAAAGAACAACTTTAGCTGCTCCGCATCTCATAAATAAATTTCTGTTACAGTTTACTGAATACCCAACTCAAACAAATTGTTATGAAAAATCAATGCTTAGTTTATGCCTTGTTCATGGCTTTTGCCGTATTCTTTGCACCTGACTCTTCATACGGTCAGGAAAATCCGGATTCGTCAAAAGTCGTCATTGAAACAGCTGACGGAAACGAATACATCGGGGTGATCCTGATGCAGAACAGTCAGAGCATCGTTTTAAAAACTGATAACATCGGTGAGATTACCCTGCCCAAATCAACCGTTGTTTCGATACGGCCCGTAAAAAACGGAGAGATAAAGGATGGCCAGTATTGGTTCGAAAACCCCTACGCAACAACCCGCTATTTTTACAACCCGAGCGGATACGGCTTGCCGGCGGGCGAGGGTTACTATCAAAATACCTGGATACTGCTGAACCAGCTGAGCATCGGGATAACCGACAACGTAAGTATCGGTGTCGGGATGATACCTGTGTTCCTTTTTACCCTTGGTTCGGGTGGATCATCAACCCCGATTTGGTTTACGCCTAAAGTTTCTATTCCGGTGGAAAAAGATAAAGTGAACATCGGACTGGGAGCCCTCTACGCCACCGTGCTGGGAGAGGGCTCGGGCGGGGCTGGCATTCTGTACGGGACCTCGACTTTTGGACCAAAGGATAAAAATGCCTCTATCGGTTTTGGATGGGGTTACACCACTGATGATGGTATTTCCAAAAAACCCACGATTTCATTCAGCTACATTCACCGAAAAAAACCCAAATGGGCGTTTTTGACGGAAAATTATTTTATCAGCGCCGGCGACGAAGCCTTCCTCATTCTGTCGGGCGGAGCGAGATACCTGGGGAAAACTATCTCAATCGACTTTGGTGGGTTCACGTTTATCGTCACCGGGGGCGGCCAGGAAATTTTGCCGATCCTGCCGTGGCTAAGCTTTACCGTCCCTTTAAAATTTGGCAACAATTGATTTTCAAAGTTTTTAACCCAACTTACAAGCAAAAGGACTTGATGATAAAGAGCAGGATGCCAATAAATACAAATAACAGTACCCAGGGCAATCCTACTTGTGATTTACTTTTCATAGTTGTTTCGATAGACTAAAGTCAGTTACCTCACCGGTGACTAACTGTAGTGGTTAGATAGCATGGAAACAAAGCCCTGTGTAATAATGGAAAGGGAGCATCTTGGCAAATAGAGAAGCCAAAGGTAAGGTTAAATGAAATGAGATGAAACAACCGGGGGTAATAAATTCAATTAAATTGTCTCAAATATTTCTGGAAGGTTTATCATTCAAATAAAAAACATTACTTTAATTGTCTCATTTTCAATTATTTAAATTCAAATGCATGATTTAGCCAACACCGCAAACCTGCCACTAAAGAAAAACAATAGAGACAAATTAGAGAGAGCATGTTATGAAAATCAGCGGTAGAGATAAGTTTCTACAAAACCAGCATTTTCTTTGTTACAGCCACGCCATTCAATTTGACCTGATAGAAATAGGTGCCGCTGTTCAGGCTGCTGCGATCGAAAACGACGCGGTGAAATCCAACGGGATACTGCCCCTGCGCAATTTGCAGAATCTGACGCCCCTGTGCATCCAGCAGGTTGATGGTCACGAAAGCACCGGGAGAAGAAAAGGCGATGGTGGTGGAAGTACGCACCGGATTGGGATAATTCGTCACCTGAAATGGGTCGCCCCCCTGCCCTGCTACGGTTTCCGTTGATGTCACCCCTTTGAAAATCGGCAGGATGTCAAAGTCGTCGTTCAGAATGCCCTGCCAGTCCTCAATGCCGAACCAGTCCTGCAACACCGAAGCATACACCTGGCGAAAATCATGCACCATGGGCAGGTCCTGCGAATTTTGAATCGTAGCCGGGATGACAGGATTATCCCCGATGATGCCCGGGTTCACATTTTTCCCAAAAACCAACAAAGGCGCTGCCGCCCCGTGGTCGGTACCAAAACTGCCATTCTCGCCAATAGTCCGGCCAAATTCGGAGAAAGTCATTCCGCAAACTTTGTCGTCCACTCCCATGAGTTGGAGGTCATCCTGAAAAGCGCAGATACTCTCGGAGAGGTTATTCAGCAATTGGGCGTGAAACCCACCCAATGGGTTCATATCGCTCCCTATCTGCTCGCTGTGGGTATCAAATCCGCCGATCGAAACAACATAGACCGGGGTCTGCAAGCCGCCATTAATCAGTCGGGCCACGATGCGCAATTGATTGGCCAAATTAGTATTCGGGTATTTATCGGATAAGTTGGTACTGTTCTCGGCCGCCGTTTTCAGCGAATCGTAGTATTGCTGCGACTGGTTCATGACGAGCCGGATATAGTCCAGCTCGTCGCCATAATAACCGGCCGGGGCAGGTTCTACAAAATCGTTGACAAAATCGTAAAACTCATCCGCACTGCTGATCGCCATCCCCATCGGGTAGCTCGCACCCATGAAGGCAATCGGTGTGATCGATCCGATCTGGATGGCCAGTGGGTCGGGAAAGTCCGCATTGGGATACCCCTGCGGAAATCCGGGATACTCCCCTTCCAGTGTCCGGCCCAGCCAACCCGTGCCCAGGTATTCGTTGCTGTCGGACCCCGTCATCCAGATATCCATGGACCGGAAGTGGGAGTAATCCTGCTGCGGATACCCCACATTCTGGACAATCGACATCAACCCCTCGTCGTAAAGCTCCCGCAGGCCCGACATGGATGGGTGGAAGCCCGTGGCGTCGATCCCGTCCAGTTTGAGCACATTGTTCTCAGGAATCAGCAGATGCTCCCGGTGATTGGACAAATGGCTGTACTGATCGAGCGGAATGAGCGTATTTATACCGTCGTTACCACCTGCCAGTTCGATAAAAACCATGACCCTGCCGTTGATGGTCGCAGCGGCGGCTATTTGTGAAAACACAGAATTGGAGGAAAGCGGATTGATGGAAAATCCATTATATACCAGCGGGGTCAAAGCTGCAGTCGTACCCGCCGAACGGAGAAAATTTCTTCTTTTCATAACAGTTAGGCTATTAGTCGATGATTCAATGAGTGAATGATTCAATGAGTGAATGAGTGAATAGCTTAAATCTGGTGTTATTCATTCATTCTATCATTCTATCATTCTATCATTCATTCATTCTATCATTCACTCATTGATTAAGCCAGTTGGTATTCCGGCAATTTCAAAATATAGTTGTGGAGGATCGTCAGTCTTACATTGACGACCTCAAACGACATCGGATCGTTGGGGTTATTCTGATAGTCAAACCAGGCCGTCGTCCAGTACCCATCGTTTGGCAAACCGGACAAGAGGATGTTTTTCAACAGCGTTTTTTTCGTATCGGAAATCGGCTGTGGCAACAAGAGCCGAACCATATCCTCAATCAGCTGGACGGGGTCTTCCGGTTTGTCAAATTGGCTGGCGAAAGCGATGTTATCAATGCGCAGTATGTCGCCGCTGTACGACGAGAAGAAATTCGTCGCCGATAAAATGTCGGTATATTGGTTTCTGTTGCGGGCGGTATCGCTATTGATCCACATGCGGTAGTATTGAGGAAACTGGCGAAAGGCCTGCCAGCCGGCCACATTCGGCGGGTCGCCGGGCACCATCTGCATATTGGCCATCATGATGTTTTGTACGTATTGCTGCACAAACTCATCCCAGGGCGTACTGCCCAAAACCTGCAGGCCAAAGGTTCGTAAAGTACCAACCACCACGTCCACCGGGGTTTTTATAAAACACCCTTTGTTGGCAGCATCGAAAAAATGCTCGCTTTTCAGCAAGGTTTCCAGCACCGGTTTTATTTCATAATTACTGTTGCGGAACACCTCCGCCAGTGGCTGGATGATGTCCTGCTCCACTTCCGGCGTAATGTTGTAATAAACAAACCAGCGGTAAATTTTCCGGCAGAGGAAAGTGGCCACGTCGTCCTTGGCAAAGATCATATTCAACAGGGCGTCCAGTTCGGCGTTGCCATCGGCGCTACCGGGAATGACAGTATTGTTGTAAAACGAAGAAAACTGTTTGTCACCCTGATCGTGGTTGAAGGGGTAAAAAATCGTGCTCCAGTCGTTGCCAAAATCGATCGTCCAGCCGGTAAGCACCCGGGCCGCCTCAAACACATCGTCTTCCGTGTAGTGGTTGGGGTTGTCCTTGCCGATGGTGAAGAGTTCCTGAAGCTCCCGCGCATAATTTTCGTCGGGGGCATTCTTGTTGTTCAGAAACCCGTTGAGGTAAATCAACATCATACCATCCAGGGTAATGACTTTGGTGAGTTCCTTAAAATTGCCCAGCGCATGCGCCCGGATTTTGGTATTGTGCAGGTAATTAAATTTTCCAAAAAATACCTCACTGGCCTGCGTGGCAAAATGGTTGTGCCAAAAGAGCAGCATCTTTTCCCGGATGCTCACATCCTGATTGACCATTTGCTGCACCCACCATCCCCGGAAACTTTCGATCCGCAACCCTTCCGCCTGCTCGTCAAAGGCAGCGTTGACCCAGGTATCGCCCAGGGGGACATTGGGGTCCTGATAGCCTTCTTCATTCGAACCATCATTGAAGTAATAATTATTTACCGGCGGGTCTGGCGGTG
>JBFIJS010000402.1:0-4689 GCA_041600595.1 Saprospiraceae bacterium
ATTTAAAGCCCTGCTTTCCATGATTCCAAATGCCTATATCAAAGGCTACGAAAATGTAAAAGCAAACGGGACTTTCAAACTGGATGGTTTTGCCAAAGGTGTTTACAGCTCTTCCCCGGAAAGCTATCCGGCATTCAAATTCAATTTGAACATTGCCAACGGAGATGTGAAATACCCCGATCTGCCAATGGGTATTTCCGGAATAAATACGGATGTCGTCATCAACAGTCCATCCCCGGTTTTGGATAAAATGACCGTTGATGTAAACCAATTCAACCTCAAAGTCGGCAACAACCCCGTAGAGGGTTATTTTAAACTCAAAACACCTATTTCCGACCCCGATGTGGATACCAAAATTAAGGGTATGATCGACCTCGGAGACCTGGTGCGGGCTTTTCCGATGGAAGGTGTACAGACCCTGAATGGTAAGGTGAATATGGACGTAGCCGCCAAGGCCAATATGTCCACTATCGACAAGGGCGATTATGCTAATGTAGATATGTCGGGAAATGCCTCGGTGGAAAACATGGACTATGTAGCCGATGGGATGCCTTCCGTTCGGATCAATGCTTTGCGACTGTTTTTTACACCAAAAAATATGGAGGTTCCCAATTTTGATATGAAACTTGGCAAGAGCGACCTCAGCGGTACAGGTAAAGTTGACAACGTACTTGCTTATTTTTCGCCCGATGCTACCCTTAAGGGAGATTTTACACTCCGCTCCAACTATTTTTATGCAGATGAATGGCTTTCGGAAGAGGAAGAAGTGGTAGCCGATCAACCAACCGTCAATACGACGGATGCAGAGCTGTTTGATCGATTTGACATTAGTTTAGATGCCGAAATCGGCAAAATGGAGTCCTACGGTTACGAATTGACCGACCTGCGGATACAAGGCCAGACGACACCTAACGAACTGAAAGCCAGAAATGTAAGTGGAAAAATTGGTGACAGCGACTTTCAAGGTACAGGGGTACTGACCAATATCTGGGACTATGTTTTTAAAAATGGAACGATTGGCGGGAATCTGCAACTAAACTCCAAATACATGAACCTCAACCAGTTCATGACGGAGGAAGAAACCCCAACGGAAGCAACCGAACCATTCCTGGTGCCGGATAAGATTGCGATAAAAATGACCGCAAATATGGATCGGGTCATTTACGACAACCTGGAATTAAAAAACGTGAAAGGAGGGCTGGATATCGCCAATGAAGCGGTGACTTTTCAGGATGTGACGGCTGATCTACTTGGCGGAAAAATGGACATCAAAGGCGGCTACGACACTAAAGATCACGAAAAACCCAAATTCGATTTTGGAATGGAGCTGGCGAATATGGATTTCCAGCAAGCCTTCGGTGCCTTTAACACTTTTCAGGCTGTTGCGCCCATAGGCCAGTTTATTCAGGGTAATTTTAATACAAAATTTAGCATGAGTAGCATTCTGGGCAAAGACCTGATGCCCGATCTGGCAACCCTGACATCGGAAGGTTTTTTACAAACCATCAACGGAAAAATAAGTGGCTTCGCCCCCTTGCAAAATATCGCCAACAAACTAAATGTGGAAGCCTTCAAAAACTTCGACATTAAAAACACCAAAAATTGGTTTTCCGTAAAAGATGGTAGTGTCAATCTACAGGAATTTGATCACAAGTATCAGGATATTGATATGAAAATCGGTGGCATGCATAAAATCACCGGTGACGGAATGAATTACTACATCAATGCTAAAATTCCCCGCAGCAAGATCGGCCAAAACCCGCTGGGTGCAGCGGCCAATTCCGGCCTCGACTTACTGGCCGGGCAAGCCTCTAAGTTGGGACTTAACTTAAACGCCGGCGAGTTTGTCAATGTGCAAATCGGTATTTCCGGCTCGATGACGGAGCCCAAAATTGATGTCAAACTATTGGGCATGGACGGCGAAACGCAGTCCGTGCAGGCTGCTGTTACTGATGCCTTGAAAGCCGAAGCTAACAAAGTAATCGATCAGGTTAAAGACGACGCCGAGGCAAGACTGAAAGCAGAACAAGATAAACTGGTAAACAAGGCTAAAGCAGAGGCCGACAGTCTGGCCGCAGAAGCCAAAAAGAAATTGGAGGAGGAAGCGAAGAAAAAACTGGAAGCGGAAGCCAAAAAGAAATTGGAGGAAGAAGCTAAAAAACGCCTGGATGAAGAGGCCAGAAAAAAACTCGAAGAAGAAGCCAAAAAGCTGAACCCGTTCAAGAAAAAAGGCGGAGGAGGATAAGCGAGCATCTCAGAAAAACAACCGATCAGCAAAAAACCTTTCTCAAAAAACCCTGTATTTACAATGAATGCAGGGTTTTTTTGTTTCCAATAGAACCTCAGGAAAAGATCACAGCGTACCCTCAACGAACATTTACCAAAACGCTGATTAGCATCAACCCACGAAAAATGCCAGTGCGGTTGCCAGTAGGGTCAAAAAAATACCTGTGAGAAAGATGTTAAAGGTTCGTCTGATCCAGGTCATTTTATGGCCGAGCCGGCGGCCTACAAAATAAAGATCCTGAGCGAGGTGGTGAGTAATGTCGTCAGTTTTGTTGAGTTCCTGCTCCATATATTCAAAAAATTGCTCCGGATCCATTTTGTAGTAATTGCCAAAGAAAAAAGGAGAATGTTTGCTGTCGGGGTTATCTTCATCCCGCAGATTGTCGAAGCGGGTAGGTTTCAAAATGATCGTGGAAAGATAAATAGTAGCGAAACAGGTGACGGCCAGAATAACCAGGGGAATATACAGGTGCCTGGCGACAATGTAATCAATGTTGGCTACCACGGTGGGAATGAGAAAAGTCAGCATGATGGCGTTGAGGCTCAACAATACGTTGGCCTTATTGTCGGCAATATGCGTCAATTCGACATTGTTGCGCTGCGTGGTGCGCATGATATTGATGGTTTCTTTGGTGAGTTTGTCTTTTTTGTTTGTTTTGTCTTTCATGTTCGTTTTGCTGATGGCTTCGGCGCAGCAGTGCGAAGGTCGAAAAAAAGATGGTAGGCAGGTTAAAGGAAAGCCTGGTTTTTTCAAAGGCGTGCTTATCGTGCATAAATGGTGGATGAAAAACACAGGAATGGAACAGCAATTAGAAATACCAGAAATAGATTTTCAGAACCGGAGGAAGAAGCATTACGAGTTTGAGATCATTAGCAACAAAGCTTTTTTCAAGAACAAAAAGGACAACGAACCGCCTTTCCGACCTCACCGTATCTCTTTTTTCGGTATCCTGTTTACTATGAGCGGAGAAGGATATCACTTCATTGATTTCAAAAGGTATCCGTACGACAAGGGGACGGTCATTTTTTTATCCAAAGAACAAGTACACGCTTTTGAAAGGAATGAGGACCGGGAGGCGTATCTGCTGACTTTTACCGAAGATTTTCTGGAAAAGAGCAGCTTTGGTCCCAATCTGATGCGGATTCTGACTTTGTTCAATTTTCACCTCTATCACCCGGTGCTGCATTTGGAGGAGAAACAATTTGAAATTTTGCTGCAGCTGGTCATGCGTATGAAGCGGGAGTATGAAAACCCCGACGACGATTTTTCGCAGGAGATTATTCAATCAGCTCTCAAAGTATTTTTGTTCTTGTGCGAAAGGTTACTCCGAAAGAAACAAGCCGATGCACCGAAGCATATCTATCACGAAGAATTCGTTCAATTCCAGTTTTTGGTCAAAACGCACATTTTTGAAAACAATAAAGTCCAGTTTTATGCGGATAAAATGGGCATTTCTACCAAAAAACTAAACCGGATAACCCAGGCCATTGTCAATCAGCCGGCTAAAGATTATTTGGTGGATATGCTGGTACTGGAGATTAAGCGGCTGTTAGTCAACTCATCCCTGAGTGTAAAAGAGATTGCTTACAAAACGGGCTTTGATGTGCCCACCAACTTTGTAAAATTTTTTAAAAAAGGCACGGGGTTGACTCCTATGAAATTCAGGAAGCAATATTGAGCGTGGACCCATCCAAACGATTCCAACAATGCATTTCAGGGGCTGCATGAGACGATTTCCAACCCAGCCGGATCTGCATCAAATGGGCACATTCTCTACGATTTCCAGGCCATAACCGATCAGACCCACCCGTTTTCTCGGGTTATTGGTCAGCAATCTGATTTTTCTGATACCCAGTTCGTGGAGAATTTGTGAACCGATACCTATATCTTTTTGCTCAGTTTCATTTTCCCTTTGCAAATAGGGATTGAGTGGTTTACCCTGAGCCTGCTGCTCGTGCAGCGCCTTCATGGTATCATAGATCAATTCCTCATCTTCGGCGTAGCGCAGCAAAATCAGGGCACCCTGGCCTTCATTGGCAATGTGTTCCAGGGTTTTGTTCAATTTGGTGGCTGTGTGCCGGAACATCATGGCAAACAAGTCGCTGGTATTGCTGCCGGCATGTACCCGGGTCAGAACGGGATCGTTTGGTGCCCACGTTCCTTTTTTCAATACCAGGTGGTGGAGGTTGGTGTTGGTCTCTTTGTAGCAAATAAGATTGAAGGGGCCGAACAACGTTTCGATCTCAATTTGACTAACCTCTTTAATCAGACGTTCTTTGTTCATCCGGTAAGCAACGAGATCGGCGATAGAAATGAGCTTCAAATCGTGCTTTTTTGCAATTTCCAGTAATTGAGGCAAACGGGCCATGGTGCCATCCGGGTTGAGTATTTCTACCAATACC
>JBFIJS010000403.1:0-4677 GCA_041600595.1 Saprospiraceae bacterium
GGAAAGTATGATCAGCGGAGAAATTGCCTACTATGAAAAACTACGCTTCGAAGCGGAAAAAGAAGCCGACAGTTCCAAAATTGCCATGCTTGACGAAATCAACCTAACCCTGTTTTCATTGGAAAATGAATACGAGGCGTTGCAGGATATTTTTGCCAAAAAATTCCCGAATTACTTTGCACTCAAATTCAGCCCGACCTTCATTAAAATCGCCGAACTGCAGGATAAGATCATCAGGCCCGACCAAACCCTGATTGAATATTTTGTCGGCGACAGCAGCATTTTCATTTTCACCGTCGGCAAAGACCGGTATGATATAGCAGAGGTAAAAAAAGACTTCCCGCTCGACAGTCTGGTGCAGCAACTACAGGACGGCCTGTATGGTTACTACGGCCAAAAGGGATCGGACCGCACCGACGCACGCTACCGGCAATCGCTCAAAAACTACGTGGCGGCAGCCCGGCAGTTGTACGAGCGGCTGCTCGCTCCCGTAAAAGACCAACTGACCAGCGAGCTCATCATCGTACCCGACGGTGTACTGGGTTTTGTGCCTTTCGAGGCGCTCCTATCAGGACAGCCTAAAAAAATAGCTGATTTTAACGCTTACCCGTTCCTGCTGCACGAACACCGTTTTAGTTATTGTTATTCCGCTACCCTCCTGCGGGAGATGAAGGAAAAACAACACCAGCGTCCGCCCACAAAACCGCTGATCGCCTTTGCGCCCTTTTTCGAAAAAAGCTACACCCGGGCGGAGGCCGAGTCGCTGCCCGAATGGGACTCCCTGACGATGGCGTTAAATCTGCCCCGACAGGAGGAAGTGTTAACCCGCCGGTCATTTTCCTCTCTGCCCCACAGCGGCGAGGAGGTACTGACCGCCAGCCGGCTTTGGGGTGGCGAATATTACCTCAACCAGGACGCTACAGAGGGCTTTTTCAACGCCAGGGCCGGCGATTACCGCATCGTTCACCTCAGCACCCACGGCATCGCCGATGCACGGGTCGGCGATTATTCTTACCTCGCCTTTGCCGAGCCAACGGATAACACGGAGAATGAGTTGCTCTATGTCCGGGACCTGTACAACCTGCAACTGAACGCGGACCTTGTCGTACTCTCCGCCTGTGAAACCGCTGCCGGCGAACTGCAACGGGGTGAGGGTATTATCAGCCTGGCCCGGGCCTTTGCCTATGCCGGTGCAAAGAGCATCCTGACCACACTGTGGGTGGTGGATGACGCCGCCACGAAAGATTTGACGAAGGAGTTTTACGTGCAATTGAAAAAGGGGAAAACGAAAGACGAGGCACTCCATTTAGCGAAGCTGAAACAACTCCGGGAAAACGACCCTACCCGAAAACATCCTTTCTTCTGGGCAGCCATGATTCCCGTGGGGGATATGTCGGCGATGGAATGACGGCAATCTGTCGGAGATAAAAACGGGGCTGTATCAGAGGTTGATAAATGTTGATGATGGTTTATAAAGTTGATATTTAAGACACGGGAAAACTGTTTTTTAAATGTCAACCAAATTAACTCTTATCAACTCGTCCGACCTTTTGCTTCAGCCTCGTTTTTTTTGTGAAAAATAAAAATTCAAAAAAAATAAAACCCCGTGGGTACCAATCCCCGGGCAGCTGCACTAACCGGGCAAACAATCATTTTTTAATCCTTTTAAAGATTTATTTACGATGAAATCAACAACCTTTAATGCAGCTATCCTTTTCATTTTCACTTGCTTGTTTGCCCATATTTCCTTTGGTCAGAACACCTTTTTTGTGGGACCGATGGCCACGGGGCATTTGTCCAATCAGGAAGTCTCAAAGGACTTTGCGGATTTTAATTTCATTGCAACCGACGGTTACGATCTGTTTAACTTCCGGCAAGACATGGATACCAAGTCCCTGTTAGGATTGAGTGGCGGAGTATCTTTTGGTTTTCAGTTTGGACGTTTTTCAATTTTGAGTGGTGCCAGGTTTTACCAGAAAGGAGCCAGACAGGAATCCCGTGAGTTTGAATTATTGGAAAAGACAAATCTGTCGGGCGTCCGGTACTACGATTATTACGAGTATTATGACCTGGGAACATTTAAGCTGACCGAAAGACAGAATTTTATACACATTCCATTATTGGCCCGTTACCAGTTTTTGGGGGATGATTTTGGCGTAACGCTGGCCTTGGGCCCCGCCTTCAACATTGGAATTGGCAAAGCCACAACCGACTGGAACTTTGAAGGTGGCCTGAACGGCCGTACGGATGAAGATTCCAATGAAGAAACATTCGGTAAAGACTTGGTGGACCTCTACAAGCCGGTGCAAACCAGCTTTGTGATCAGCCCCGGCATTGTACTTCCGATCGGCAACCAGGGCAAACTCCACTTTACGGTTTACTGGGAAAATGCGCTGAGCAGCTCCATCAACGACAGCTACATCAACCGCATTAATATTGGCAATGAAACCTTTCTGAGTACTCCCGACGGCGACAAGCGCAATAACTCCTTCGGCTTTGGTATCTCCTACGAGCACCACCTCGATCTCAATATTGGTTCAAAATATTAATTCGCTAAATCATGCTCATCTGTAACAACTGCGCACAACCCAACCCCGATCATGCTACCCAGTGCTACCACTGCTGCATGGTCGGTGATTTCTCCTACCGGGAAACTGAACAGAAAGAACCAGAGGAAGGAGAACCGACTACCGAACCATACCAGAAAGAACTGCCGACCTGCATCAATTGTGCCGCCACTATTTCGGAAGAGGACCACCGGTGTGGTTACTGCCATTTCCCGGTCTCCAAACCATCCGGCACCAGAACCGTCATCCAGCATACTTCCCTGAAGGTCTGGAGAAAAACAGCTTAACCAACAACGCTTTCCCGGAGGCTCCAAGCCCCGAAAAAGCTACAAATACTAACTTAATCATGTCAAGAAGAAGAGCTGAGATGTTCAATCTCTCGTTTTTGGACCTATTGTCCGGGGCTTTGGGAGCGGTCATTTTCCTGTTCATCATTACGCCGAAAGGCGGGCAGTCCCCGGCCAAAACCCAACAAGCGGTTGTGACGCTTGATACGACGCACAACCAATTGTTTGGCGGGCTCCACGACAGCCTCCTGCACAAAACCATCGGCGACACGTTGCTCGTACTCATTGGTGGTTTTGATAAAATGCCATCGATCGAGGATTGCCCCGAATGCCCGCCGCCGATCGAATGCCCGGCCAGAAGGCCCTGCCCCGAGCAGAAGCCTTGCCCGGCCTGCCCCGAGTGTCCCGGCAAAACTACCACAGAGCCCATTGCCGGTCGCAACGGTGGCGGCACTCAGGTGATGCCCGTGAACAACCCCCCGGCTACTCATTCTGATGCGGCCCACACCACCGGCGGCAGCGACTATAAGGGTGATCCACCAGCCGTGCCCTGCAATGTTTCTTTTGAAATCAACTGGCGGGATATCGACGACAACGTTGACCTGATCGTTTGCAAAAACGGCGACTGCATCAACGGCCGCAAGCGAAAAAATAAGGACATCGGGCAGTGGAGTTCCGGCATCACGCCGACCAATATCTTCGGAACGGATTTCCGCACCACCCAGGAGGGCGTTCGGCAATTTCGGGAAATCATTCCCGGTAAATACACCCTTAAAGCGGTCTATAAAGACAGCAAAAAGGGCCACCAGCAGATCGAAATTGTCGGACTGATTTACACTAAAAATATGGAAGGGAAGGAACAGGGTAAACGTTTTTCCAAAACTCTGACCCTCGATCCCCGCAAGGAGGTCAACCTCGGTACCGTTGAATTGAAAGAAAACGGAGCCTTTATTTTCAAACAAAATTAACCTGCGGCAAGCCCGTCCGGTACCTGCCAACCAATCGTACCGGTGCCGGACGGACTCTCCACTAAAAATTTATAAATCATGCAAACCAAATCCATCCAAATCGGCATCAGCCTTTTCTTCGGCATCTCCGTATGCCTCCTGTTTTGGGTCGCTACCCAGGTTTTCAGCGGTGCCCCCGGCATTGTGCGGTTCTTCGAACTGCTGGGCGGCAGCCTTCCCGGCTTCATCCATATGTTCATCTATGGTACTTTTATGTACGGCCTGCTGGAACTCCGCAACAACCATAAATACATCAAAAGTCAGTACGGCGGTTTCAACCTGAACCTGCTTCCGCTGGAAGACCAGCGGGTTCTTTCCCCCGAAGAGGTAGGAAAAATTAAACTCAATACCATTGATTTAGAAAAACGGGGCTTCCACTACCTGGTGGCCGATTTCATCAAAAAAGCCTGCACGCAGTACCGCAACGACAAATCCATCAGCGATACCCTGCAGGTGTTTGAAGCTCAGGTGGACAATAATAAGGGTGAACTGGAAGGCAACCTGGAAATGGTTCGCTACGCCATCAATGCCATCGTTTCGCTGGGCTTCATCGGTACGCTCATCGGCTTGTCTTCAGCCATTGGTATGGCACACCTCGCCAAAACGGAGGAGGGCATGCCCGAGATCACCAGTCAGCTGAACATGGCTTTTGATACCACCCTCGTCGCCCTGCTGACCGGGCTGGTACTTAACTTCCTCTACCACCGCTACCTCGAAGATATGGACACCTTTTATTCCCGTACCAAATCGTACATCATCGACAATCTGATCAGCCGGATCTATGTCGGGAATGCCTGAGGGGTTTGAACGTCGGCA
>JBFIJS010000404.1:0-4676 GCA_041600595.1 Saprospiraceae bacterium
AAAAAGAGAACCAGGTAGAAAAACATAAATTTGGATCGACGAAAATTCAAATACTATGTTTAGACATCCACCTGAGTTCTCGGAGATAATATCGGTATTTTCTCCGTTATTTTCAAAAAAGATCTTTGAACGTGCTGGTCAATTATTGCTTGGCGCTATTTTGACCCAGGGCAAACGAACAGTATGCGGGATATTGCGAACCTTGAGGCTTAAGGATATAACCAACTGGGACTTGTACCACCGGGTACTGAGCCGGGCCAAGTGGAGTGCTTTCAAATGTTCCCGAATATTACTTGGTCTATTGGTCAGACAATTCCACTCCGGTACAACCTTGGTTTTTGGGATAGATGAAACGCTTGAACGCCGATGGGGCCCCAAAATAAAAGCCCGTGGGATTTATCGTGATGCTGTGCGTTCTACCAAAAGCTTCTTTGTCAAATGCAGCGGTCTGCGCTGGATATGTGTGATGCTGCTTACGCCAGTTGGATGGACAGGACGCATTTGGGCCCGTCCCTTTTTGACGGTATTGGCCCCCTCAGAGCGCTATCATGAGCAGGAGGGTAAACGCCATAAGGCCCTTGGTGACTGGGCTCGACAAATAGCCAGGGTGCTGAATCGCTGGTTGCCTGATTTTCAAAGCATTATAGTTGCTGATGGCACCTATGCCATCATGGAGTTGTTGGCTTGTACAAGACAAAATGTCACTTGGATTGTCCGCTTTCGAATGGATGCATGCCTGTATGATTTCCCCCCTCCTTATAAGAAAGGCCAAATAGGAAGGCCTCCGATAAAAGGAGACCGACAACCTTCTTTACAACAGCGCCTGGATGACCCACAGACCCACTGGCAAACGATTTATTTCTCCGAATGGTACGGTGAAAAAAATAAAAAAATGGAGGTTGCCAGCGGCACCGCTATTTGGTATCGGGCTGGCAAACCCATCGTTCCAATTCGGTGGGTATTGGTCCGTGATCCAAAAGGTAAGCACAAGCCTGCAGCTATATTATGCACCGACTTGGAAGCTGACCCCATTGAAATAGTCCGACATTTTGTCAAACGCTGGCAAGTCGAAGTAACCTTTGAAGAGGTTCGTGCCCACTTGGGCGTAGAGACACAGAGGCAGTGGTCAGACCTAAGCATCTTGCGGACAACACCTGTATTAATGGGGCTTTTTAGCATCATAGTACTGTGGGCAGACAAATTATATGAAAGGCAACAATTGACCGTATTTCAAACAGCTTGGTATCAAAAACCATATCCGACTTTTTCGGATGCTGTTGCCTCTGTCCGTTACAGGATTTGGCAGTTTCAATTTAATTTACACTCGGTAAAAAACACCGACCGTGATAAAATAAATCGTTTAATTATCGAACACTTAGCTTTTATGGCGGCCAGAGCCGACTGAGATGGCTAAAGTCGAGATAAGTGCCGCGCATTTTAAAATTCCTCAGATTTTCTTTTTTAACCGCTGTCCGGAAAATTCACTTCGGAATGGCAAAAAAAAGAGGTCAAGACAATGCCTTGACCCCGTGAATAAACACCTAAAACCCTATTAAAATCTTTTGTTTCGTGGTTCTCTGGGGTGCCGTTGGTTTGATAGCCGCCGACGATCATATATAGGTGAAAAAGTTTTCAATTGTTCGGGATGGTCGTAAAAAAAATACAAGCCTGCCGGAATTATTTCCCGACAGGCTTGAAAGTCAGATGCTTATGAAAAAAACTTTCAGCTAAAAACTTTTACGCTCTTACGATCAATCCTTATTTAATCTCGATCTTCTTGGCAGGAGCCGGCATTGCTTCTTCCTTTTTGGCTAAAGTAATGTGAAGCACTCCGTTTTCGTAATTGGCCACAATGCCATCGGCATTTACCGTTTCGGGCAGATGGAAATTGCGGGTAAATTCCACGTAGCTGAACTCCCGCCGGGTGTACTTTTCCCCGCTGTCTTCCTGTTTCGTTTCCTTTTTGGCAGAAATAGTCAGCAGGTCCTGGTCCACTTTTACTTCAAAATCACTTTTGTTCAGCCCGGGGGCTGCCACTTCAATGCGGTAGTTGTTCTCCGTTTCTACGATGTTCACCGCAGGGCTTTTCTGTAGCGCCCCGTTGCGGAATGAAACCGGGAATTCATCCTTGAAAAAATCATTGAAGAAATTGTCAAACACATTCACTGGTTTGTTGGAAACGGTAGCTGGAAAAAACTTGATCAAACTCATAATTATAATTTTTTATTTGGTTAAACAATTTGAATCAAAAACTCAATGAGCACTGATCAATTGGTATTCCAGGCGGATTATTTTACTAAAATGGCGGAAAAAAGGTTAATCAACATGCCATTTTGACACTTTTAGGTGATTTATTGCTGTCATTTTGACAAATACGTGGGTTATTTAGCCTTCCTCCCCTAACCTCTACTATATCCATTTCATCGGTCATCACTCCGTTACGACAGTCTCCGTCACGTATACTTTCCGATCCATACTGAAATAATAGTAGCCGTTGGAAAAAAAAGCGCCGTAGTAATCAGCCTCTTGCGGAGAATGACCCTCCGGCAACACAATGTTTCTGGCCCCCAGAAGGTCGTCGTCCACCTGTTGAAAAATCAGACCGGTGGCGGTTTGGGTAAATAAAGTTTGATTGGCATTGGTGACCCATTTCAATGCAGCATCCTGATTCAGGCGTTCCCAGGTAAGGCCGTTGTCGGTGCTTTGATGAAGGTCGAAAGAGTTGAGTCCGGTGATGTACAGGTCACCCTGCCATGTAAAAACATCGATCATCCACTGGGTAAATATCTTTTCCTTCTCGCCGGAAGGCGTGATCCGCCAGGCACCTTCATGTGATGTCACGTAAAAATTGCCATTAAGAAAACGCATAGAATTCAATTTCGACAGGTCGGAAGAAAGGTCTGGCAAGTTGATGCGCCACACCAGCTCGACCGAGGCAAATGACGTATGGGCCTGGTTGTGCCTGATCTCGAACAACAGCAAGGCGTAGTGCTGATCCGGCAAAACTTTGACCGGCACGAGCAAAATAGTGCCATCGGCGCTGAACACACCCAAACTTCGGCTAAATGCCTCGACCTCCATAAAGCCATCCGATGGCCCGGCGAGATCTTCAACCAATATCGTATGGATTTCAGCCGGATTGCGGGCCAGGTGCAATTCGATCACTTGTTTAGCATCTTCATTGGTCGTTAAGCGCAGGAACGTGTTATCGGAAAGCACCGGGATTCCGAGCACACCCTGATTTCGGGCCAGCGGCCTGATTTCCAAAACCTTATTATTGTTGTCGAACCGGGCAAACTGGTTTTCGGTAATCACCTGCCATTCAAAAGGAGTCGCATGCGTACCGATGATCAGCCGTTCCGATTCAAAGTTAACTTCTTCCCATTTCGCATCAGAACCCGCATCATCATCCCCCAGAAAAGGACGCTGGCAGGCTGACAGACAAAATAATAGCAGAGCCGGAAAAGGCAGAATACGTGACAATTTCATAGTCGTTTGTTTTTCAGCGATTTGGTAAGATTTCGGTAAAACAGGTAAACAAAACTAATCTAAAATGATGAAAAGACTGCGAATGGCCGGGGGTGCCGCAGAGATTTCGCAACTGAACAACAATAATGAAAAAAAACCGGCAAGCCACAAAACATCTACAATACTTTTGTTTGCTTGTATCTTTTTCAACCGTCCACGTTTTAACTATTTTAGGATATGCTGAAAACTTGCAGAGTTTTTGCTAGGCTTTTGGAGCGTTTTCTGTGTACAGACCCCGCAATCTGTTGACGGGTCGCCAGGCGTAATCAGGAAGCTGATTGCCTTTTAAGCCTAATCGAGTCATTTAACAGACAGAATAAAGACGCCAGTATCAATATATTTTTTTACATCTTCCATCCCATGTTCTATTTTTGTCTCGCTCTTGAACAGCCTGTAAAACCCAATGGCCTGTTCACGGTAGAGCTACCTGACGAATTTGCGCCCGGAAACGATTTTACCATTTCTCATACCTGAAAACTGAAAGCAACTGGCGTGGCTGTTTTAAAAGAGAAAACAATTATTTTTTAGAGGAAACCAGACCGTCAAAAACTAATCATTGGCAATATCCCGGTGGTCATTTTCCCGATGTTACACCATCAAAAAAGTTTTGGTTTCATCCTTGACACCCCCGATAAAATCCATAAAGAAAACAGGGAACAGAGAGAGAGAATCCTTCTGGGAAGTCCATGACAGATTCCTCTTCCATTACCTGTTTATAAAAATTGTTGACAACCCGGTTACAAGCGATCTTTGCAAAACGTAAATTTTTGTAAATGCCCCTTGTCACTATTCCATTTAAAGTTTCAAAGTAAATCTCGTTCACACATGACCCGTTTATTTACAACATTATTGCTACTTTTTGCAACTACTTATCTTGTCGCCCAGCAGCCTTCATTCAAAGGCGCCACCTTGAAAAGTAGTTTTGCCGATTCACCGGAGCTACAGTACCAATTCAAAGAATTTGATGTCTATCAGGTAGACGTGGCCGCTTTCGACAAATATGTCAAAAGCAAAACCGACACCATGCAACTCCGGCTTCAGCTGGGAGATGACTACGACTGGGATATCAAGCTGTGGCCAAAAGACATTCGCCGGCCCAATTATCTGAGGAGGTGGGCGACCGATGATGGTATCATAACCATGCCTCC
>JBFIJS010000405.1:0-4676 GCA_041600595.1 Saprospiraceae bacterium
CCTGGTGATACGGCATCAGTTCGTTATCGGCCATGTAGCGAAACTGCCCGGCAGCCGCCTGGTATTTGCCGGTTTTGAAATAGGCATGACCACGGAAGTAGCGTACCTGACTTTGATCCCCATCTGCCGGCGGACCGAGGAGTTGGAGTGCTTCCGCAAAGCGGCCTTCGTCCAGGGCTTCCGCAGCTAATAGCAATGGTGACTTTTCCGCAATGGCTTCGCCTGAGCGCACCCCGCTGGCAAAACCGGCTGCGACCTCATAAGCTTCATTGGCCAGGGCCAGGTAGTTCACCGTGGGTGCTGGCGGGTCGGGTACGGAAGGTGGTTGGGCTTCCGGCTTTGGAGTAGTGTTTTTTTTATTGGTTGGTTCCTCCGGCGTTTCTACGACCTCTGTTTCTTCCACAGGAGCCGCCGGGGAGGTGTTTTCAGCGGGTGGCTCGACGGGTATTTCCTGCTCGTCCGGGGTTTTGACCATGTCGTCGGGCTGGTTGGCAGTCAATTGCCAGAGCAGGACTGCTACCAAAAGGACACCTCCGACCGTTGCAGCTATCCGCAGCAGTCGCCCGTTTTTCCGGGCGTCCATTTGCACGACCCTCGCCTCCTGTTTTTCCAGAAATGGGTTGGCCGGCGGGCTGTCTGCCCAGGCAGTGGTCATTTTGTTTTTCAGCTCACGTTCCAGCATCCGGTCCATGGCATCGTGTTCGAGACGCTGGAGTTGCAGTTCGGTGGCGAGCTGTGGATCGTTTTCCACCTCTTTTTTGAAAAGACGGCTTTCTTCAGCGGTCATTTGCCCGGTCAGGTAGGCTTCGATTTTATCGAAATGTAATGGTTTGGCCATTTTTTTTTAGTTGAACAATAGTCTTGACATTTAGAACAGTTGAGAGGGGATTGAGCGCCTTCATCCCTTTCCTCCTTAGCCATTCACAGCTTTGAGCAAATCCGGATTTTCCAAAAAAACCTTTCGCAGGCGTTCCCGGCAGCGGTAAGCTTGCTTTTTCGCCATTTCGGGGCTGCTAAACCCAAGCAGTGCCTGGATTTCTTTCATGGAATAGTCCAGTTTATAGTAGCGGAGCAATTGCTGGCAACGCTCATCCACTTCGTCGATCGCTTTGTCAACCAACTCCGCTTTTTCTTTGGTGAAATAGGCATACTCCACGCTCTCCATGGTTCCGTTTGCCTGTTCGGTTTTCAACTCCAGCAGGGGGTCCTGTTTGCGGCGGTACGTAACCCACCCCCATTTCACAATAGAAATCAGGTAGGTTTTCAGCGAACTTTTCCCTTCAAAACGGCCCTGACGGATGTTGCGGTCGAATACACATATCGCCTCCTGGAAAACATCCTCTGCGTCTTCCGTTTTACCTCCCTGGCTCGTGATGTATTGATTCGCCCAGGACTGGATAGAACGGTCGGCATAGAACTGGTACAGTGCCCAGTCCCGTTTTTTTGCCTCGCCACTTTGAATGCATTCAATAAGTAGTTGGTCTGTGATCTTCATGAGGTTGGTGCAGAATATTAAAAGGTGGTACCCACGAAGGGCTGACAAAAATAGAAAAGGGAAAGATTTTTTTGTAAAATAAACCTCGCAAGTTCCTGCGAGTGCCCGGGCGGCGGGGTGCGGACCATCTTTAATGCTGTTTCCTGTTTCGGTTATGGATGTCACAGCGGGCAGGCAACAATAAACGGACAGTCAGTCACCTTACTGCTGTCCGTTTATTGTCGCCTGTTCCTGCCACTCCATCGGCGTCAGCCCAACTTCTTTTTTGAAAACCCGGCCGAAGTACCCCGGATCGTTAAAGCCACAATCCATAGCCACGGCGGTGATGCTCAGCGGCGGCTGCTGTTGTAAAAGTTCCCGGGCCTTACTGAGGCGAATGTTTCGGATAAAGTGAGTGGCAGACAGCCCGGTCAGGGCAGAGAGTTTGCGGTGAAGCTGGGAATGGCTCATCCCAATATCGCGGCAAAGTTTTTCCACATTAAAATCAAAATCGTCGAGGTGGGCTTCCACCGAACGGCGGACTTTGATAACGAAATAATCCTCCTGCTCCACGTTTGGCAACTCAGCCTGAACGGGATCATTTCCGGCCGGAGTATTGGCCGGAGGTGGTATCAGTCCTGCCACCGATTGATAATATTGTTGCAGGCGTTTGCGGCCTTCCAATAGTTTTTTCAGACGAAGAGTCAGTTCTTCTTTGTTGAAGGGTTTTGACAAATAGGCATCCACTCCTTTTTCCAGTCCCTCCAGTTTACTGCCCATGTCGGCCTTGGCGGTCAGCATAATGATCGGGATATGGCTCGTGCGCTGATCGTTTTTCAAAATATGACTGACCTCAAAACCGTCTTTTCGGGGCATCATTACATCCGTAATAATAATGTCGGGGATGCGCTCAAAGGCGATTTCCAGTCCTTCCTGGCCGTCTTTGCCGACGAGCAGCGAGTATTGATCCTGCAGACAGGTAGCGAGATAGGCGACCACGTCGGGGTTGTCTTCAATGAGTAAAAGTGTGGGCAGGCCGGTGTCGTCCGGAACCGGCGCCAATGGTTGCACCTCCGGCTCCGGCGGGGTTGGCGGCAACGGCGGGGTGCCCGACGGAGCAGACAAGGCCTTTGGTGGCAAAACAGTTGCGGTGGTTGCAGGCAGTTTGCCCGTATTCCGAATGGGCAGCAAAATGGTAAATTCAGTACCAGTGCCTTCCCAGCTTTTTACCCGGATATCCCCGCCCATCAATTCCACCAGTTCCCGGGTGAGCGACAAACCGATACCACTCCCCTCCCCTTCCCGGGTTGAACTGCCGTCCACCTGATAAAACCGGTCAAAAATATGGGGCAGTGCGTCGGCGGGGATTCCTTTTCCGGTGTCCCTGATTTTTAGGGTCAGACGAGGTCGGGTCGAGACAGGATCGCGGTCATTGGTGCTGACATTAATATAAATGTGACCTCCACCCGGGGTGAATTTTATGGCGTTGGACAAGACATTGGCAATGATTCGCTGCAACTTCTCAGGATCGTAATCCATGTGCAGCATTTCCATATCGGGTATAAAATGGATCCCAATGTCCTTGTTGGCAGCGTACGACCTCATGCTGTCGGATTGTCCTTTGAGAAAAGCGATGATGTCGCCCTGTATCGGTTTCACTTCCATTTTCCCGCCTTCCAGCTTGGACAGGTCGAGCAGTTGGTTGACGAGGCCGAGGAGTTGCTGGCCATTGCGGCTGATCATCTCTATGCCGGCATCGAAATTGGCCCCGGGGTTTTCCCTGATCTGTTTGGCCATGCCCATAATAATCGTCAGCGGGGTACGGAATTCGTGAGTGATATTGGTATAAAGCCTCGATTTGGTGTCGTGCAATTCCTTTAACCGTACCGCCTCGTTTTCGGCCAGCCGCCGGTTGAGCTGGAAGCGGTAGCCCCAATACACCAGCAGTAAAGCCAGCAGGATGTACAGCAGGTATGCCCACCAGGTCTTCCACCACGGCGATTCGATGACGACGTTGAGGGTGGCTTCATCGCCCCAGATGCCAAACTGGTTGGCGCCCCGTACCCGGAAACGATACATCCCGGGGGGCACATTGGCATAGATGGCACGGGGATCGCCCTCGGCTACCCGCCAGTTTTTATCATGGTTTTCCAGCATGTATTCCAACCGGTGCAATTCGGGCGACTGGAAATCCATAACGGCAAACCGGAAGAAAAATCCATTCTGGTAGTGGTGCAGCACCAGCCAGTTGGTTTCCCAGAAAGAGGCCTGCTGCGAACTGTCGAAAGCGGCCATTTCTTCCAGGTCGAGCAGTTCGAAATCGGTGATGCGGAGAATGGGGGCATTGAGCGAGTCGGTCCAGGCAGACGGGTTAAATTCATAAGAACCTCCATCAGATTGCAGGACGATGTTCCCCGCTTTATTGGTGTAAATCAAGTCGGCGGTTTCGGGTAAATTGGTAGAGGCGGTTCCTTTTTCAAAAGAAAAGGACCTTTCCGTTTCCGGCTCAAATTTTAAAAGTGATTGTCCCAACAACCAAAGGGCCCCTTGCCGGTCCATCACCATTCCTTTAAAAGGCGGTTTCCCGCTGAGTCTTTTAGCATCGTAAAAAAAGCCTTTGCCCTGCCGGGAATCCAGTTTGAGTAGACCGTTTTCCAGACACACCCAGAAATTGCCGTTCAGATCTTCCAGCGGCATGTTTTTCCAGTCGGTATTTTTCAATTTCAAATGTCCGATCTCATAGCGCTGCTGCATTCTGCCGGAGGTTTTTTGTCGGAGGACATCGCCCGTTTTATCATTTTCCACAACCCATACCGTACCGTCCGGGGCACTGGTCGTCCATTCCTTGCGGGGAGCTTGTGCTTCATTTTCCGGAGCCCCCGGAGCATTGGTTGGGGCGGCAACATCGGTTTCGGCGGTTGCTTCGTTTTGGTAAGGTGAGTTTTCTTTGGGTGGATTGGGAAGCGTGAGCCTGGCCGGAGGAGGATTGGTATTTTCCAGCAATTTACCGGAGGTGGGCAACGGGTCGGGGCTGGTAAATATGCCGGTATTTTCGACCACGCGGTAAACCCGGCCCATTTCCCCGGCCGTGCTCAACCACAAAACACCATCTTTAGACTGAAACATAGCCCACGCCGTATTTTCGGTCAGACGCCTTTTCCGGTCGGTTGACTCCCGGTCGTTAAAAAAAACTTTGTCTCCG